>CAZVDJ010000379.1:0-4895 GCA_964626245.1 uncultured Gemmatimonadaceae bacterium | reverse complement strand
GACGAGAACGGGCACCGCCCGTTCGTCCCGCCCTCGCAGTCCCCGGTGGAACTCACCGTGGGCGCCATCATCCTCGGATGCATCCTGGGGCTCGTCTTCGCCGCCTCGTCGGTCTACCTCGCGCTCAAGGTCGGCCTCACCGTCAGCGCCTCGATCCCCATCGCCGTCCTCTCCATCACGATCTTCCGCTACGTGCAGAAGGCGTTCGGCTGGGAGTCGTCGATCCTGCAGAACAACATCGTGCAGACCACCGGCTCGGCCGGCGAGTCGATCGCCGCCGGCGTCGTCTTCACGCTCCCCGCGATCCTGCTCATGGGCTACAACCTGCCGTGGACCAACGTCGCGGCCATCGCCCTCGTGGGAGCGTTGTTAGGCATCCTCTTCACCATCCCCATCCGGCGCTCGCTCATCGTGCGCGAGCACCACGCGCTCAAGTACCCCGAGGGGACGGCGTGCGCAGAGGTGCTCATCTCCGGCGAGAAGGGAGGGATCCAGGCCCGCACCGTCTTCCAGGGCTTTGGCCTGGGCGCGCTGTACAAGTTCCTCAACTCGGGGATGAAGCTGTGGGCGGAGGTGCCGCGCAAGGCGTTCGAGCGCGTGCGCCCCGACGGCGCGCGCGAGCTGTTCGGCGAGATCCGCGCCGAGATCTCGCCCGAACTCACCGGGGTCGGCTTCATCATCGGCCCGCGCATCGCCGGCTACCTCTTTGCCGGCGGGATGCTGTCGTACTTCGTCCTCATCCCGGCGATCAAGCTGTTCGGGATGAGCGCGACCGAGCGCATCCTCCCGTACGACACGCAGCTCATCCGCGACATGGACGCCACCGCGGTGCGCGGGAACTACATCTTCTTCATCGGCGCCGGTGCGGTGACGATGGCCGGCATCATCTCGCTGGTGCGCTCGTTCCCCACCATCTGGTCGGCGCTCACCGCGGGGCTCGGGAGCATGCGCGGGCTGGCCTCGGCGGCCGGCGCGCGCCGCACCGAGCAGGACCTCCCGATGTCGTACGTGATCATCGGCTGCCTGGTCCTGATCGTGGCCATGGTCACGCTCCCGCAGATCGGGATCAACCTCTTCGGTGCCGTGCTGGCGGTGGTCTTCGGCTTCCTCTTCGCCACCGTGTCGAGCCGGGTGGCGGGACAAATCGGCGCCAGCAGCAACCCGATCTCGGGAATGACGGTGGCCACCGTGCTGATGACCGCGCTCTTGTTCCTGGCGGTGGGGTGGACCGGGATCGAGCATCGCGTGCTGGCGCTGTCGATCGGTGGAGTGGTCTGCGTGTCGGCGGCGGTGGCGGCGGCCACCTCGCAGGACCTCAAGACGGGCTACCTGGTGGGGGCAACCCCCAGGCGGCAGCAGATCGGCCTCGTCTTCGGCGCGGTGACCTCGGCGGTGCTGGTCGGCGGCATCATCCACTTCCTCAACGACGCCAAGACCACCCTCGTGGCGCGGTCGTTCCCGGGGGTGGAAGTGCGCGACGTCGAGGCACGGCCGATGAAGGGCCCCGATGGGCAGGACTACCGGGTGGGCCACCTGTACGAGCAGACCGGGACGGCACCGGCGGGGAAGTACCTCATCGACCAGTCCGGCGCCATCGCCTTCCTGGTGGACCCGGGGATCGGCGGACGCGAGACGCGGGGCGCCGACGGACGCGAGGTCGAGAAGCTCGACTCGCCCAAGTCGCAGATCATGTCGCTCGTCGTCGACGGGATCCTGACGCAGAAGCTCCCGTGGGGGCTGATCATGATCGGCGTCTTCCTCGCCATCACGCTCGAGATCCTCGGCCTCCCCTCGCTCCCCATCGCCGTGGGCGCCTACCTCCCCATCTCCACGTCCGCGACAATGTTCATGGGAGGGCTCGTGCGCTGGCTCGTCGACCGCAAGCTGTCGCCGGAGCAGCGCGAGGGGCCCGAAGCCGACAGCGGCCCGGGCGTCCTCTTCTCGTCGGGGCTCATCGCCGGCGGGGCGATCATGGGGGTGGTGCTCGCGGCGCTGGCCGCGCGCGGACTGGACGGCCGCTTCAACATGGCCGACGCGATGGGGGCGTTAGGCGAGCACGGGGTGCTGGCGATGGCCGTGTACCTCGCCGCGATCGCCGTCCCGCTCTACCTCGTGGCACGCCGGCCGCGCGCGTAGCGGCGCACTCCTGGCGGCGCGCGCAGCGGCGCCCGCACGGCCGGTCCCGCACTCCCGTTGCGGGGCCGGCCGTCGCACATTCCACCTCCCCCGGGTGGCGCGCCTCGCCGTCCGCGGGCCGTCCTTCCACCAGGAACCCGCATGCTGCTGCCGCGTCCGCTCCAGTACGCGCTCGCCCCCCTCGTCGCCGCCTCGCTGGGCGTCGTTGCACCTGCCGCGCGCGCGCAGGCGCCCGACCTCATCGTCACCAATGCCCGCATCTACACCGTCGACCAGAACCGTCCCGTGGTGGACGCGATGGCGATTCGTGACGGGCGCATCGTGGCCACGGGACCGTCACGCCTGATTGGTGCGATGAAGGGCGCCGGCACCCGCGTCCTCGACCTCGAGGGGCGCACGGTCATTCCCGGGATGATCGATGCGCACGTGCACCTGCTGGGACTCGGTCAGGGATTGCGCACGGTCGACCTGCGCGGCTCGTCATCGTACGACGAGGTGATCGCGCGCGTGGTCGAGCGCGCGAAGACGACCCCGGCCGGGCAATGGATCCTGGGACGGGCCTGGGACCAGAACGACTGGGCCGATACGCGCTTCCCGACGCACGAGCAGTTGTCGGCAGCGGTCCCCAACCACCCGGTCTTCCTCACCCGCGTCGACGGACACGCCGCGCTCGCCAACGCGGCCGCGATGAAGGCGGCGGGGCTCACGGCGGCGGCGAAGGACCCGTTCGGCGGCCAGATCCTGCGCGACGGGCGCAACGCCCCCACGGGTGTCCTGATCGACCGCGCGATGGGGCTCGTCGCCGGCTCCATCCCGCCCATGAGCCGGACCGAGATGCGCGAGGCCGTGGTGGCCGCCACGCGCGAGATGAATCGCTGGGGGCTCACCTCGGTGCACGACGCCGGCGTGGGGCGCAACGCGATCGATGCCTTCGAGGAGGTGGCGCGCGCGGGCGACTTCTCCGTGCGCAACTACGTGATGGTGGCCAACGACGACAGCACCATCGCGCACTACCTGCGCCGGGGGCCGCAGCGCGGGCTGTACGACGGACGCCTGTGGATCCAGGCGATCAAGATCAGCGCCGACGGCGCGTTAGGCTCGCGTGGCGCGGCCCTGCTCGAGCCGTACAGCGACGACCCGAAGACGACGGGACTCTCCCTCATTCCGCCAGGGCGCGTGAAGCAGGTGAGCCTGCAGGCCCTGGAGAAGGGGTTCCAGGTCAACGTGCACGCCATCGGCGACCGGGCCAATCGTGTCGTGCTGGACGAGTTCGAGCAGGCGCTGCGCGAGCGCCCGTCGGCGGACCACCGCTTCCGGGTGGAGCATGCGCAGATCATCCACCCCGACGACATCCCGCGCTTTTCACAGTTGGGGGTGATCCCGTCCATGCAGGCGTCGCACCAGACCAGCGACATGTACTGGGCCGGGAATCGCCTGGGGCAGCAGCGGCTGCTGGGCGCCTACGCCTGGCGCTCGCTCCTCAACTCGGGGGTGATCATCCCCAACGGAAGCGACCTCCCGGTGGAGAAGACCAACCCGCTCATCTCGTTCCACGCGTCCATCGCCCGCCAGGACGAGAACAACTGGCCCGCGGGCGGGTGGTTTCCCGAGCAGCGCATGACGCGCGACGAGGCGCTCAAGTCGATGACGATCTGGGCCGCCTGGTCGGCCTTCATGGAGAAGGAGGTGGGGTCGCTGGAGCCGGGGAAGTACGCCGACTTCGTGGTGCTGGACCAGGACATCATGCAGGTGCCCGCGGAACTCGTGCTCAGGACCAACGTCCTCTCCACCTGGCTGGCGGGAAAGGCGGTCTACCGCCGCGGCGAGGGCGCCGCGCAGGACCCATGACCTCGGCGAACCGACAGCTGCAACCCCGGCGGGCCCGGCGATGAACCCGCTCCTCCTCATCCGCGTGGCGATGATGACGGGGGTCCTCATCTTCGGCGGGGTCACCTGGTTCATCCGCCGCTCGGGCGATGGCCCGGTCTTCGACCCCGCCAACGCCGCGCCCCTCCTCTGGGTGGCGCGCGGCGCGTGGGGGCTGGCCATGGCCACCTGCCTCGTGCTCTTCACCCTCCTGCGCAGCGAGCGGCGGCCGGCGCGCGTGCGCACGCTGTCGGTGATTGGATGGGCCAGCGGCGAGCTGGTGGCACTCACTGGCGGAACGGTCTGGTTCCTCACCGGCAACCCGCAGTGGTACACCTTCGGGCTCGTCTTCCTCGTCCTCACCTTCCTCGCCTTTCCCGCCCCCCGTGCCTGACGAGGGGGCGATCGTCTCCCTTCTCCCCGCCGCCACCGAGATCCTGGCCGCGGTCGGGGCGTGGTCACGCGTGGCGGGCGTGACGCACGAGTGCGACGTCCCGGCCGAGGTGCAGCACCTCCCGCGCGTGACGCGAAGCCGCGTCGATGCCGCGCAACCTGCCGCGATCGTGGACGCCGAGGTACGCGCAGCGGCCGCCGCCGGCGAGTCGCTCTTTGTCCTGGACGAGGAAGCCATCCGGGCCATCGCCCCCTCGGTCATCGTGACGCAGGGCCTGTGCGAGGTGTGCGCGGTGAGCGAGGGGGCGGTCCACCGTCTCGCGGCCTCCATGTCGCCGGCCCCGCGCGTGGAGACGCTGGGCGCCCGGACATTCGACGACGTGCTGGCCTCGATCGCGGCGCTCGCCGGGGCCGTCGGCGGGCCCGACCAGGGGGTGGTGGAGGGTGGGGGAAAGCCGGGGCGGGTTGGGCGCCGGCAACACAAACACAAACGGGCCCCC
>CAZVDJ010000378.1:0-4901 GCA_964626245.1 uncultured Gemmatimonadaceae bacterium | reverse complement strand
CGGACAGGTCCGCCGCCGGCTGATCCTGACGCTGGCCGTCCTGGAGTCGTCGACCGCGACGCACTCGGCGTACGATGGGGCGATCACCTCAGGCGCGCCCGTGGCCTGGGCCGCCATGGGCATTGCCGGGATCGGATGGGTCCTCCGCACCGCTGCGGCGCTGGTGCTCCTCGGCCCATTGCATCTGGCGGCCGCGATGCTGGGCGAGGGCGGGGGCGCGCGTGGCTAGGTACCTCGTCGTCGGCTCGGGCGCCACCGGCGTGCACTTCGCCCAGACGATGCTCGAACGCGGCGAGAGCGTCGAACTCGTCGACGTCGGCTACGAGCGTCCGGCGCCCCTGCATCCCGACGCGCCCTTCGGCGCCCTGAAGGAACGCCTGGAAGATCCCGAGGGCTACTTCCTGGGCGCCGGCGGCGAGGCCGTCGTGTATCCCTCTCCTTCGGCCAAGCCGTACGGCTTTCCCCCCAGCAAGGGCTACGTCTTCCAGCGTCCGCCAGGCGTGGACATCGAGGAGCGCGGCTTTTCGCCGTTGGTCTCCCACGCGCGCGGCGGGCTGGCGGAGGCGTGGACGGGGGGGTCGTACGAACTGCGCGACGAGGAACTCGAGGACTTTCCCTTCGACGGCCCCGAGCTCCGGCCGCACTACGCCACCGTGGCCCGGCGCATCGGCGTCACCGCCGCCGACGATGACCTGCGTCGGTTTTCCCCGCTCTCGGCCCCCTACCAGGCGCCGCTTGCACCCGACGACCACTCCGCGTGGCTGCTGCAGCGCTACGAGGACCGGCGCGCACGGCTCAACGCGAACGGCTTCTACCTCGGGCGATCCCGCGTGGCCGTGCTGTCGGCGGCGATGGGCGAGCGGCGCGAGTGCGGGGCGCTGGGACGATGCCTGTGGGGATGCCCGCGCGGCTCGTTGTACGCGCCGTCGCTCACGCTGGCCGACCTGCTTGCGCACCCTCGCTTCACGTATCGCCCCGGGCTGCTGGTTCGGCACGTGATCGTTGGAGGCGGCGCTCGCGCGGTGGGCGTCGCGGCCACGCCCGTTGGGGGAGGGAGCCAGGTGGAGCTGCGCGGCGATCGGGTCATCCTGGCCGCTGGTGCCCTCGCGTCGACGCAGCTCTACCTGCAGACACTCGCGACGCAGGGGCGGCACGATGTGGTCCTGCCCGGGCTCATGGACAACCGCCACGTGATGGTGCCGTTCGTGAACCTGCACCGCGTGGGGGCCGAGGTTCGACTGGACAGCTACCAGTTCCACATGCTGGCCATCGCGCTCGCGCGCGGGCACTGGCGCAACGACGTGCACGGCCAGGTGACGGCGCTCAAGGCGGCGGCGGTGCACCCCATCGTTCACGCCCTCCCGTTCGACGTGAAGACGTCGCTTCGGGTCTTTCGGCGCATGCGCGCGGCGCTCGGCGTGGCGAACGTCTGGCTGGCCGATACGCGACGCGACGCGAACGTTGCACGCCTGCTACAGCTCGGCGACGGTTCGACCCGGCTCGTCCTCGAGTATTCGGACGACTCCTCCGACCTGGGCGCGACGCAAGCGGCGATCGATGTCACGCGGCGGGGGTTGGCCGGGCTCGGCTGCATCGCGCCTCGGGGGATGGCGAAGATCCTCCCGCGTGGCTCCAGCGTGCACTACGCCGGTACCCTCCCCATGTCGCGGGCGGAGGATGAGCACACCACGTCAGCACTTGGCGAAGTTCGCGGGATTCCGATGCTGCATGTCGTGGACGGCGCCGGCTTTCCCTGGCTCCCCGCCAAGAACCTCACCTTCACGCTCATGGCGAACGCGACGCGAATCGCCACCGCGTTGGACTGAGCGTCGCTCGCGTCCGGTCGTCCTGCCCCAACTGCGCCGGCCGGGACGTCCGGTGCCGTGGGCGAGCGTCCCGCCGTCGGCCGCTTGCGGGGTCGGCAGCTTGTGCCGAGCCGATGCGAGGGACCCACAGTCTCCGCATTCGTGTGGCGAACATCCGACATCGAATCCGTATCCGGCCTCAGCGGCACGCCTTAAGCTCGGGGTCGCCACTGGCGCTAATCGTTGTGTGACAAGCACTTGAGTCGATGTCACCAGATGTGACGCGCGCCTGCGCTCGCGGGCAGCCGCCTTGCACTGGAGTGCGGGCGCCAACTGGCGCTGCGCCCTACCGGCGAGGCAATCGCCGGCACGAGACCTCGAGTGAAGATGACCCTCGGCACCAACGAGCAGGCGGACCGGCACGCGGATCGGGGAAGCTCGTTCTCGCGTCGTGGACCTCACCGTCCGTCGCTGTCGGTCATCCTCCTGTCGCAGGGCGACCGGGGTGATCTGGAGCGCGCGCTGGTGTCCATCGCAGGCCGCTGTCGTCGGATGGAAGCCGAGATCATCGTGGTGCGCGAGGCGCTGCTGGACGACGCGACGTCGCTGAGCGCCGCGTATCCGAGCGTCACCTTCCTGGAAGCGGGAGAGGGGTGCACCGGTGCACAGATGCGCGAGCTCGGGATGCAGGCCGCGTGTGGCGACATTGTGGCGCTGCGCCCGGACGGCGCCGTGGGCGATGGCCTCTTCCTGGAGGCCTTCGACGCCACGGTGGGAACGGTGGAGGAGCTCGCTCACGCCGAGATCGAGGTCGAGGTGCCGGTGGCGGTGGTGATGGAACAGGTCGCCGGCGAGCGTCGTCGCGCCGAGGGACTCGTTCCCCCCACCTCGGTGTCGGGTCCGCGCCGTCGCTCCGACCTGCTGCGTGCTGCTGCCGGCGCGGCGACCGCCAACCTCGACCGTCACACCGCTCCGGTCCTGCGCGAGACGTAGGTGGCGGCGCCAGCGCTTTCGGTCGTCGTTCCCTCAGTCAACGGCTTCGACGACCTGTCCGGCACGCTCGACGCGCTCGATCGGCAGCGGAGCGACGTCGAGCTCGAGGTTCTGGTCGTGGATCGGATCGGGCCCGCGCTTCGGGACGAGGTGCGGGCCCGCTATCCGTGGGTGCGCCTGCTCGAGGTCGCCGCTGACGCGACCATTCCCGACATGCGGGCGATCGCCTTTCGCGCCGCCACGGCGCCGTCGGTTGCGGTGATCGAGGATCACGTCCTCGTCCCCGATGGGTGGGCCGCGGCGATGCTCCGGGCGCAGACCCCGTCCACCCCGGTCGTGGCCGGCGCGGTGGAGAACGCGGCCACCACGACGCTGGTCGACTGGGCGGCCTATCTCTGCGAGTACAGTCACTGCACCCCGCCGCTGCCGGCCGGTCCGGCCGACTGGCTTACGGGGAACAACGTCGTCTATCCCCGCGGACTGCTGGAGCGGTTTCGCGACGTGACCGAGTCGGGTGGGTGGGAGAACCGGCTGCACGACGCCATCAAGGCGGCTGGCATCGTCCTGACGTGCCGGCCCGAGATCATCGTTGCGCACAAGATGCACTACACGGTCGGGCTGTACATGTCGCAGCGTTACCTCTACTCGCGCTCCTACGCGGGGGCCCGGATGGAGGGGGCAGGTACCGTGAAGCGATGGGTCATGGGGGCGGCTTCCCTGGCATTGCCGCCGCTATTGTTCTGGCGAACGGTCACCCGGATCCGGGCCAAGGGACGGCACACCGCGGAGCTGGTACGTTCGTTGCCGCTCCTCGCGCTGTTCGTCGTCGCTTGGGCTGTCGGCGAGGCGGTTGGGGCCGTGGCAGGACCTGGAGATTCTCTCTCGAAGGTACGGTAACGTGAGCGGGACGTCCGAGAACTCACCGCGCCGAGTGGCGCAGCTCAAGGCGGGAGACCGCGTCGTGATCGTCGGTGGTGGACCGGCGGGGCTGACCGCGGGCTACATCCTGGCCAAGGACGGGGTGAAGGTCACGGTCCTCGAGGCCGACGAGCAGGTGGGTGGGATCTCCCGCACCGCGCGCTACAAGGGGTACCGCTTCGACATCGGCGGGCACCGCTTCTTCACGAAGGTCACCCCGGTCGAGGAGCTCTGGAAGGAGATCCTCGGCCCCGAGTTCATCTCGGTGCCGCGCCTCTCGCGCATCCACTACGGCGGGAAGTACTTCGACTACCCGCTCAAGGCGTGGAATGCGCTCACCGGGCTCGGGTTCTGGAACTCGTTCCTGTGCGTGGTCAGCTACCTCAAGTGGCACTACAAGCCGTACCCGGTCGAGGAGAACTTCGAGCAGTGGGTCACCAACCGCTTCGGCAAGCGGTTGTTCGAGATCTTCTTCAAGACCTACACGGAGAAGGTGTGGGGCATTCCGTGCACCGAGATTCGCGCGGAGTGGGCGGCGCAGCGCATCCAGGGGCTGTCGCTCGCCAAGGCGATCCTGAACGCGGCCTCGCTGCAGAAGCGCAGCGAGACGATCAAGACGCTCATCAACGAATTCCAGTACCCGCGCTTCGGCCCGGGGCAGATGTGGGAGACGGCGGCGCAGCGCATCGAGGAGATGGGTGGCGAGGTCCTCCTCAAGCACGACGTCACCGCGATCGAGCTGCGCGAGGGCCGCGTGGTCGCGGTGCGGGCGCAGGGCCCCAACGGGGAAAAGCGCTTCGAGGGCGAGCATTTCATCAACACGATGGCGATCCGCAACCTGGTGCGCTCGTTCGATCCGGCGCCCCCGGCGGACATTCGCGGGGCGGGCGACGGGTTGAACTACCGCGACTTCCTCACCGTCGCGCTGATGATCAAGTCGGAAGACCTCTTCCCGGACAACTGGATCTACATCCACACGCCGGGCGTGACGGTGGGGCGCATCCAGAACTTCAACAACTGGAGCCAGGCGATGGTCCCGCGTCCCGGGACGACCTGCCTGGGGCTGGAGTACTTCTGCTTCGAGGGTGACGGGCTGTGGACCAGCCCCGACGCGGAGCTGATCGAGCTGGGAAAGTAGGAGCTGGGGCAGCTGGGGCTCGCCGATCCGGCCAAGGTCATCGACGG
>CAZVDJ010000377.1:0-4910 GCA_964626245.1 uncultured Gemmatimonadaceae bacterium | reverse complement strand
CGGCGCGGTTGGCGCCGAAGCGCTCGTTCACCTCGTACGTGTAGGCCTTGGTGGCGGCGTCGAAGCCGCGCACGTAGAGCAGCGTGTTGTCGGTGCCGCGGAACTGGCCCCAGCCGCGCAGGTTGTTGTCCCCGTGCAGGAGCTGGTCCAGCCCGCCTAACGCATTCACCGTCAGCACCGAGATGGACAGGCGACGGTTGAGCCCCATGAAGTTGGGGCGCCAGTTGAGCTGCAGGTCGAGCGAGGGCTGCCAGGGCCCGCGGCACGAATTGCGGCCGGCGATCCTGCCCAGCTGCGCGTTGAGGCACGCCTGCACCGCGTCGGGCGAGTTGGCGAGCAGCGACTGCATGGCCTCCGCCACGCCCGTGTTGGACACGGTGGCCGGGTTGAACAGGAAGGCGCGATCGTTGCGCATCCCGTCCCCGTTGATGTCGGTCCCCACCAGTGGCGTGAAGGGCGAACCGGAGCTCAGGCGGCCGAACGCCGTGACCTCGATGGCCTGGTTGAACGGATAGGTGATGGTGCCGACGATGGTGTGACGCCGGTCGAAGTCGCTGGGCGCCCACTCGCGGATGTTCGGGTTGCCCGCCGTGGTCGGCGACCCGAAGCCGCCAAAGCCGCCGCCACCCCCAAAGCCGCCGCCGCCAAAGCCACCGAACGCCCCGCCGCCTCCGCCGCCGTTGGCCCCCTGGTCCATCACCTGCGCCCACGTGTACGACATGTTCACGATCGCGCCGCGCGACATGATGCCGCCCAGCGAGATGGTGACCTGCTTGGAGTCGCTCGACAGCTCGGAGCTGGTGGCCAGCACCTGCCCGAAGCTGCCATTGCTGCGCGAACCCAGCACCGACGTGGCGCCGGTCAGCGGCACGATCGTGTTGGCGTCGACGAAGACCGGGCGGTTCCCCTCTCCGGGGAGCGTGAACTGCGGCGTGCTGCGCAGGTTCACGTCGGTGTAGCCGGTGAGCGCCACGCCGCGTGCGTACTGGAAGTCGAGGTTGAAGTTGTAGCGCTGCCGGAACCGGCGTTGCACGCCCAGCGACGACCGGATGGAGCGGGCCGCCGAGAAGTTGTCGTCGAAGACCGTGACGTTGGGGCTCGTGGTCGGGAGGAACTGGTTCCCGCCCGTGGCGCACTGCGTCGGGGCGCTGAGCGGGTCCTGCGCATACTGCGACCAGTTTGGGGTGGGAACACCCGCCCCGATGCAGACCAGCTGCGACTCGTTGTCGGGGAGGCCGGTGGCGCCGGCGGCCGATGCCACCAGCCCGATCGACGGTGCCGACCGGAACTCACCGATGCCGCCGCGGAAGATCCACGTCGGCGGGCCGAATCGACCCTCCCCCGGCATCCCCATCGAATAGGTGAAGCCGACGCGCGGGCTCATGCGGAACTCGGTGGGGACCTCGTCGGTGCGATAGCCGAAGGCCTGCTGCACCGCCGGGTTGTAGGAGGGCGTCGACCCGAAGTACGACCCCTCGGCGCGCGCGCCGAGCGTCAGCTGCAAGGCCCGGCTCACGCGCCAGGTGTCGCCCAGGTACAGCGCCATGTTCGCCCCCGCCCCCTCGCGCAGGCGCGGGGTGAGGGTGCGCGTGTACATCGCCGGCGTCCCGTTCTCGAAGTCGGCCAGCGAGTTGTAGCTGAACGTCCCCCAGCGATTGGTGGTGACGTCACGCTCGAACGCCTGCAGGTTGAAGAGGCCGCCCAGCTTGAAGCGGTGCGCCCCGCCCTCGGAGAGCCAGGACGTCTCGTTCGTGGCCTCGAACGTCGAGGTCTTCCCCGCCTGCGGAAGCCCGGTGTTGCCGCCGAAGGTGAGCGTGGAGACCCCCGTCTCGCCGTCCCCCAGGTCGGAGGACACCTGCACCCGGCCGAACGGCAACGTGATGAACGGATCGCCGGCGTTCTTGTTCACCGAGCCGTAGAGCTTCATCTCGTTGAGGAAGCGGCCGCCGAAGTTGGACGTGAGCGTGGCCGCCAGTCCGCCCCCCCAGTTGCGCGAGTCGCCCCCGGTCTGCGGAAGCGAGAGCGTCCCGATGCGCGTGGGGTCGGAGTTGGAGTAGGAGTAGTCGCCGCGGATGGAGAGCGACTGCCCGCCGTCGGTGAGGTAGTCCAGGCGAAGGATGCCGGACAGGTTGTCGCCGGTGCGGTCGTTCGCCGAGACCGCGCGCGGGGCCAGCCCGGCCCCCGAGGCGAGGGCGAAGAAGCGATCGACCGAGTCGGGCGACACGCCAAAGCGCGACAGCGTGAGCGCGTCGGCGTTGCCGAGGTTGGGGACGATGTCCTCGCGCCGGCGCAGCTGCACGGCGCCGAAGTAGAAGAGCTTGTCCTTCACGATCGCGCTGCCGAAGCCGCCCGAGAACTGGTTCTGCGTGAACCCCTGCGACAGCGGCGACGAGCTTTCCCCCTCCACCGACAGGTCACGGTCGCGCAGCGAGTACGTGAAGTTCCCCTGCGGCGTGTTGGTCCCGCTGCGGGTGGTCGAGGCGATCTGTCCCCCCGAGAACTGCCCGCGCGCCACGTCGTACCCCGACGTGATCACGCGCGAGTTGCGCACCGCCTCCTGCGGCACCTGCGCCGAGCCGAAGGAGAGCCCGTCGAGGGTGATGTTGTTGGCCGTCGGCGCCTGCCCCGCCACCGAAAAGCCGGCGGCCGTGGAGTCGGAGCCGGTGATGCTCACCACGCCCGGTGCGGTCAGCGCCAGCTGCGTGAGGTCCGAGGCGTCGATCGGGAGGCGGGCCGCCTGGTCGGTGTTCATCGCCCGCTCCACCGAGCCCGGCGTCGGGCGGTCGGTGTCGCGCGGGACGTTCTGCCGCGCCTGGATCGTCACCCCGGCCAGGACCGTGGGGTTGGTGGACATCTTGATGTTCACCACCAGGCGATCCTCGTCGGCCTGCCGCATCACCTGCACCGTGGAGGGAGCGAGCCCAAGGGCTCGCGCCGTCACGCGGTACTGCCCGCCGCCGTCGGGAAAGAGGACCGTGAAGCGCCCCTGCGCGTTCGTGCGGGCCCGGCGCGTCACGTTGGACTCGATGGACGTGACCTCGACGCTGGCCCCCTCGATGGGGACGTTCGCCTCGGCCCGGGTGACTGTCCCGGTGATGATGTCGGTGGTGGCGCCCATCTGGGCGCTGGCGCGGTAGGGGGTGGCGGCCAGCGCCATGAGGGCGAGGGCCAGCAGGGGTCGGCGCACCCAGCGCTGGGCGGAAATATCGGACACGGCGGCGCGAAAAGGTCTGGGGAGATCGAAGCTGCGAAACGCGCCCATTGGACTGCCGGGCACGGCAATCGTTAACGGCGGGAAAATCCGCCAGGTTGCCGGGCGCCGTACGGATGGGCGGCGGTTCGTCCACCCCCGCGCCGCTTCACCCCTCGCCACCAGCCTGCCGCCGGGACGTCGTCGACGCCCGTCGCGCACCGTATCAGCTTTCCCCCGGGCACACCGATGACTTCCGAATTCCTTACGTACATGCGCCTCGGGCTCGGCCACATCGCCGACCTCAAGGGCTACGACCATATTCTGTTCGTGGTCGCCCTGACCGCGGGTTATGCCCCCCGGGACTGGCGGCGGCTCCTCTGGCTGGTGACCGCCTTCACCCTTGGTCACTCCCTCACCCTCGCGCTGGCCACCCTCGACCTGGTCCGCGTGCACGCCCCCACGATCGAGCTCCTCATTCCCGTCACGATCGTGGCGACGGCGGCCTACTCCATCGTGAGCCGGCGCCGAACCGTGGCCTCGGGCACCGACGACGCTCCGGAGCGTCATGCACTCCTGTACGTCCTGGCCGGGACTTTCGGACTGATCCACGGGCTCGGCTTCTCCAACTTCCTGCGTGCGGTGCTGGGGGGAGAGGAGAGCATCGTGCTGCCACTCTTCGCCTTCAACGTGGGGCTGGAAGTCGGCCAGCTCGCCATCGTCGCCTGCGTGCTGGCCACGGGCGCGGTGGTGTGCGACCTGGCTGGGCTCTCCCGCCGCCGCTGGGCCACCGCGCTGTCGCTGCTCATCGCGATCGTCGGCCTCACGATGATCGCCGAACGCTTCCCCCCGAGTTGATCAGGCAGACTCACCACCCTCGCGCCCCCCATCATGCCCCGCACCAACCTCGTCTTCTCGTTCTCTCGTCTTCTCGTCTTCTGGTCCTTCGCGTTCCTCGCCACCACCGCGGACGCGCAGAACTGGTTGAACGCGAAGGACCGCAAGACCAACCAGAGTTCGTTCCGCGCCATCGACGAGTGGCCCGACCCCAACGAGTACCGCAACGCGGCGGGGAGCCCGGGCCCCCGGTACTGGCAGCAGCGGGTGGACTACGCCATCAAGGCCACGCTCGACACCGCGCGGCACGCCGTGACGGGGAGCGAGCGCGTGACCTATCACAACAACTCCCCTGACGCCTTGTCATATGTCTGGTTCCAGCTCGACCAGAACATCGACAAGCCGGGTTCGCGCGCCGAGGTGATCGAGGGAGCGCTCCCGCGCAACATTCCCGAGCAGGCGCGCCGCTTCCTGGCACCCGAGGCATTCGACGGGGGCTACAAGCTCTCGCGCGTGCAGGTGGTGGACGCGCGCGGCGTGAAGAAGGACGCCCGCTACGTGATCAACGGCACCGTGATGAAGGTGCACCTGCCGGCCCCGATCACCACGGGGCAGCGGGCGGTGATCGAGATCGACTGGCAGAACCTCATTCCCGAAGGGGGGCGCAACGGGCGCGGCGCCAAGGAGCTGGTGAAGGACGGCTGGCTCTACGAGCTGGCGCAGTGGTTCCCGCGCGCATCCGTGTACGACGACGTGAACGGGTGGGCCACCGACCAGTTCCTGGGGCAGGGGGAGTTCTACCTCAACTTCGGCAACTACGACGTGGAGCTCACGGTGCCGCGCAACCACATCGTGAACGCCACCGGCGTGCTGCTGAATCCCG
>CAZVDJ010000376.1:0-4912 GCA_964626245.1 uncultured Gemmatimonadaceae bacterium | reverse complement strand
AGGGACGTGCTGGAGTGCGACCTTCCCGCACTCGTGAGCGGGGCGTGGGCGCTGGTGGGCAACGTGCCGTACTACATCACCACCCCGATCATCTTCCGGGCGCTTCGCTCCCCACGCCCGACGCGCATGGTCTTCCTGGTGCAGAAGGAGGTGGCGGAACGCGTCGCCGCTCCCGCGGGCGACCCGCAGTACGGGGCGCTGTCGGTGAACGTGCAGGCGCTGGCCCACGCGGAGGTGGTGGGAAAGGTGGGCGCCGGTGCCTTCCATCCGCGTCCCAAGGTCGACTCGGCGATCCTGCGCATCACGCCGCGCGCCGTCCCGCTGGTGACGCCGGGCGAGGAGGCCGACTTTTCGCGGATGGTGCAAGCCGCCTTTGGACAGCGGCGCAAGCAGATGCGTCGCGTGATCCGTCAGCTCTTCTCGGCGGGGGCGGCCCAGGCGGAACAGCTGTGCGAGTCGGCCGGGATCGATCCCCAGGCGCGTCCCGAGACGCTGGCGCCAGAGGCATTCGTCGCGCTGCTACGCGCCACCGCCGCCGAACGATCCGCCTAGCCGATGCCTGGGGAGCGGCAGCAGCTCCCCAGCGTCGCCCTCAGCTCCCCGCGTCGTCGCGCTCGCGGTTGGTCAGGGCGTAGCTCAGCCCTTCCAGCTCCATGGCCATGTTTACGTGGCGCACCGTGACGTCGGCCGGGAGCTGCAACTGCACGGGCGCGAAGTTCAGGATGGCGCGCACGCCGGCATCCACGAGCTGTTCCGCGACCGCCTGCGCCTCTTCCGCCGGAACCGTCAGCACCGCGATGTCCGGGTGCTCGGCTGCAACGTCCATCGGGAGCTGGCGAATGTCGCGCACGAGCAGGCCTTCCCACTTGCTCCCGATCTTGCGCGCGTCGGCGTCGTAGACCGCCACCACGTCGAAGCCGCGCTGCCGAAAGCCGTGATACTGCGCGAGCGCGGTGCCGATCTTCCCGGCGCCGATGATGACGACGCGCCAGGTTCGGCCCAGTCCGAGGATGTCGCGCAGCGACGCCGTGAGTTCGGGGGCAGGGTAGCCCAGTCCGCGCTTCCCGAACGATCCGAAGAACGAGAGATCCTTGCGGACCTGCGCCGACGTGGTCCCGCCGCGCCGGGCCAACTCCTCGCTGGAGATGGTGCGGACTCCACGCTGCACGGAGTCTTCCAGGAAGCGGAGGTATACCGAGAGGCGACGGACGGTGCTGTCGGCGATGCGTTTCACGGCGGATCGGCGGCTTGTGAATTCGTTCACAAGGTAAGATGCACCAGCCCGCCGCACTAGCGCCACGGGGCGAGGTCGCCGCATCCCGCGCGTGGGCAACGGGTTACGTGACCCGGCGCCGGGAGGGTGCTCCGGGCGGGGGGTGCGGAGGTGCGGCGGGTAGCAGGCGGGACCCGACCGTTGGACCTCCACCCGCTGTGCACGATTGCGGCGCATCCGTCCCGTGCGCTCGACCACCTGCGCGTGGTTGCGTCGCGGCCGATTGTCGCGATGAGCAATACCTTTGCGTTCATGTTCAGATCGTGCGTCGGCACCAGGAGGTTCAGGGAGATCGCGGTCACCGCACGCGAGCGGGGACCGGGCGCGCCTGGACCGTGCGCGCACGGTCGTGAGGTAGAGACGCCTGGCTCGTGGCGCTCCGACCGCGCCCTCGGTGGCTTCCGAGGCTCGCGACGGGACCAGTGCACGATGCTGCCCGGCGATGATGGCACGCACCTGCCGGGCGATGACCGAGCGCGCATGGCGGGCGCCGGCACTTCCGCGTTTGCCGTTCTGGGAGGTTGGGCGCTCTTGAATCGGCGGTGGCGGCGGTGAGGGGAATCGAGACCGTCTCGCAGGATACGGTGCTGGTGCAGCGCGCCCGCGAGGCGCTGGCACACGGCGCCCTGGATGCGGTGTCGCTGATGGCCCGGGTCTGCGCCCTCCCCGGCGCACCGCCGCGCGTGGCCGAACGTCTGGCCGAGGCGCTCTTTGCCCGGCATGAAGACTTCGGGCGCGATCCCTCCGGTCGCTGGTGCCTGATCGACCCCACGGCGCGCGCCGGGCCGAAGGGGGGCGAGCGCGATGACGAGCGTGCGCCCGCCGGCAACGGTGAGCGCGCGGGGGCGAGCGCCGGCCGTCACGCCGGGGAGTTGCAACTGGCGATTGACGGATCGGGCGGCGGGACGGTGCGCGCGCGCCGTGCGCGCGCCACCGGTGCCTACGAGGAAGACGTCTCCCTGCGCGACCTCCGCTTCGCCGTCGTGGACGTCGAGACGACCGGCACCTCGCCCTCGCGCAGCGATCGCGTGACCGAAGTGGCCGTGGTGCAGGTGGCGAATGGTGCGGTGGCCGGGTGCTTCGAGACGCTGGTGAACCCCGGCCGTCCCATTCCGCCGGCGATCGTCGCGCTCACCCGCATCACGGACGAGATGGTGCGCGGGGCGCCAACCTTTCGCGACGTCGCCGGCGATGTCGTGCAGCAGCTGCGCGACCGGGTCTTCGTGGCCCACAACGCCGCGTTCGACTGGCGCTTCGTCTCGCACGAGGTCCAGCGCGCGGCCGGTGTGCAGCTCGTGGGCGAGACGCTGTGCACCGTGCGGCTGGCGCGCGTCCTCCTGCCGCAGCTGCCGCGCCGGTCCCTGGACGCCGTGACGCACTACTTCGGCATCGAGATCGGGGCCCGCCACCGCGCGGCCGGCGATGCGCTTGCCACCGCGCACGTGCTGCTGCGATTGTTGCAACTGGCGGAGTCGCGGGGGGCCGTCACCTGGCGCGAGCTGGTGGCCCTGCTGCACGCGGGGCGCTCGCGCGCGACGCGACGCCGCTCGGCGCTCCCACGACCCGTCGACCTCGACCCCACGATATGACCAGCATCGACTCGTCCATTCGCACCACGAGCGTGGGGCGCTTTCGCCTGCATGCGCTGCAGGCCGGGATGCAGCGCCTCGACGGCGGCGCCATGTTCGGCGTGGTGCCGCGGCCGCTCTGGGAGCGTCGGATCGCGCCCGACGAGCGCAACCGCATTGCCCTCGGGATGCGGTGCCTGCTCATCGAGCACGACGACGGGCTCGTGCTCGTGGACTCGGGGCTGGGGAACAAGGAGGGGGCCAAGTTCCGGGAGATCTACGGGGTCGAGAACTCGGCGCCCGGCGGGCGCACCTGGCTCGAGGCCGCGCTCGCGCAGCTTGGGCACGCGCCGGCGGACGTGACCACGGTCGTGAACACGCACCTGCACTTCGACCATGCCGGCGGCAACACCTACATGGACGAAGCGGGGATGGTGCACCCCGGCTTTCCGCGCGCGCGCTACCTGGTGCAGCGCGGGGAGTTGCACTACGCCACGCACACCAACGAGCGCACCGCCGCGTCGTACTTCCCCCACAACTGGGAGGCGCTGCAGGGTCGCGGGCAACTCGAGCTCCTCGACGGACAGCGCGAGGTGCTGCCCGGGATCAGCGTCGTCGCCTCGCCCGGGCATGTGCCGCATCACCAGAGCGTGCTGGTGGACGGGGGAGGAGGGGCGATCGCCTGCTTCCTCGGGGACGTCTGTCCCACGGCATCGCACCTTCCGCTGCCGTGGATCATGGGGTACGACGTGGAGCCGCTCGTCACACTCGAATCGAAGCGGCGACTGCTGGCCCGCGCGGCCGACGAGGAGTGGCTGCTGGTCTTCGAACACGACGCGGCGCACGCGTGGGGGCGCGCCGAGCATGACGGAAAGGCATACGCGCTGCGGCCGCTCGCGGACGACGTGTCGACGCCGGTTGCGGCGCTAACTGGTTCCCCCGCAACCGGTTAGGACTCGGCAGCGTCGCCTCGGATCGAAGGGCCCGGCAGCACCGCGGGGTAGGGGACGCGAGGAAGATGCCGCTGACGGTTGACCGCATAACCCCATGCCGCTTAAGTTCTTCCGCACAATTCGGCAAGCAGAGCGATTCGGCTCTCACCCTCTGGCGCTCGGCAACGAGCAGCTGCAGGAGTCGCGACATCGACGTCCGCCCCAGCGCGTTGCGCTGGGACGCGGGTGATTGTTGGCGGGCTCCCTGGGGAGTCCGCTTTTGCTTTTTCGTGGCAGGGAGTCGTCGTCAGGCACCCGGCCAACACCCTCTCGGAGGACCTGGACCTATTCAGGACAACACGAAGCGCATTCGCGTCAACCGCCAGATTCGCATCAGCCCGGTCCGCGTGATTGGTGCTGACGGCAGCCAGTTGGGAATCATGGAGGTTGACCGGGCCCTGGCCCTCGCCGAGGAGTCGGGACTCGACCTGGTGGAAGTTGCGGCGACCGCCCGTCCGCCGGTGGTCCGGGTTATGGACTACGGCAAGTTCAAGTTCGAACAGGCCAAACAGGCGCGGCAGGCGAAGAAGAAGCAACACGTGATCGAGCTCAAGGAGGTCAAGTTCCGGCCTGGCATTGAGGATCACGATTTCGACACCAAGGTGCGGCACGCGCGCCGCTTCCTCGGGGAGGGGAACAAGGTCAAGGTGACGCTGATGTTCCGCGGGCGGCAGATCGCCCACCCGGAACTCGGATTCGCCGTGGTCGAGCGGGTCTCGCAGCAGCTCGCCGATGTGGCGAAGACCGAGAGTTCGGCGAAGATGGAAGGGAAGTCCCTTACGATGATCCTGGCACCGAAGTGAGCATACGATGCCCAAAATGAAGACCCACAAGGGCGCCAAGAAGCGCTTCTCCGTGACCGCCTCGGGGAAGGTGCGGCGCCTGAAGGCCAACAAGAGCCACATTCTCACGAAGAAGGACGCGCGCCGGAAGCGCCGTCTCCGTCGCCCTGCCATGGTCGGTACGAACGGCGAGGCGAAGGTACTCAAGCGCCTGATCCAGGCCTAAGGAGAGAGAGCGATGCCACGCGTCAAGTCGAATGTGGTGCGCCTGAAGCGCAAGAAGCAGGTGATGAAGGC
>CAZVDJ010000375.1:0-4934 GCA_964626245.1 uncultured Gemmatimonadaceae bacterium | reverse complement strand
GCCGTTGCGCCCGCACCCGTGATCGACTGAAAGTCCTCGACGTCCATCGGCGTCACCCCGGCCTCGCGCGCATAGCGGACGATGGCTTGCGCCAGCGGGTGCTGGCTTCGCACCTCCAAGCCGGCCGCGGTGGCGAGCGCCTCGGCGCCGTCAGCCGCGCCGGCGTCCACGGTCATGCCGCGCGCTCCGCCCTCGGGTCCTTCGGGTCCGTCGCGTAGCGGCCCGGCGTACGGCAAGGAGAGGAAGTCGGTGACCGCCGGGGCGCCGTGGGTGAGGGTGCCGGTCTTGTCGAGGGCGACCACGGTGACCTTGGCCAGCGCCTCGATGTAGACGCCGCCTTTGATCAGGACACCCTTTCGCGCGCCCGTCCCGAGCGCGGCCACCAGGGTGATCGGGATGGAGATGACGAGTGCGCACGGTGCGGCGGCGACGATGAACACCGTGGCCCGCGTGATCCAGGTGGCCCACGCGGCCCCTGCCAGCAGCGGCGGGAGGATGGCCATGAGGATGCCGATGGCCAGCACGGCGGGGCTGTAGCGCTTGCCGAACCGTTCGATGAACCGCTCGCTGTCGCCCTTCCGCTCCTGCGCGTCCTCCACCATGTGGATGATGCGCGCGATAGTGTTCTCGGCGAACGCCTTCGTGGCGCACACCTCGAGCGCCCCCTCGCCGTTGATCGTCCCGGCGAACACCGGGTCGCCGGGCGCCTTCGCCACCGGCACACTCTCGCCCGTCACCGGCGCCTGGTTCACGCTGGACGTGCCGACCAGCACCTCGCCGTCGGTCGGCATGGATTGCCCGGGTTTTACGAGGAACACGTCGCCGGCGCGCACCTCCTCGACCGGGATCTCCGTCTCGCGGGGTGCCCCGTTCTCCTCGCGCCGCACGAGCGCCGTCTTGGGGGCCAAGTCCATGAGCGCCTTCACCGCGGCGCGGGTCTTCTCCCCCGTGTAGCCCTCGGCGGCCTCGGACATCGAGTAGAGGAAGGCGAGCATCGCGCCCTCGAGCGGCTCCCCCATGACGGTCGCCACGACGGCGGCGACGGTCATGAGGAGCTCGATGCCCACCTCGCGCTCGCGCACGAGGTCCTCGAGCGCCTCGCGTCCAAAGTAGTAGCCGCCGATGAGGAGCGAGGCCAAGAAGAGCCACAGCGTCCCGCGGTCCGGGACGCCCGACCGGGCGAGCAACCAGCCGACGAGCAGCAGGAGGCCCGAGACCGCGGACGCGAGGACCTTGGGGTTCCGCCAGGGGCGGGGCGTCTCCGGCATCGTCGTCGCGGCGTGCGGCGGGAAGCCCACGTCACGGAGTCGCCCCCGCAGCGCGTCGGCCGAGGTGACGGCCGGATCGAACCGTACGGCGACCCGGGCCGACTTCGGGTACACGATCAGGCCCGTGACGCCCGGGGCGCTCGTGAGGGCGCGCTCGAGCTTCGCGGCGTCGCTGTCGCAGTCGAGGTGCGCCACGCGCACGTCGAGCGTCCCCTCGGCGACGCCGGCGTGCGGTCGTTTGGGAGTCGAACCGCCGAACGCGCTGGTCGTCACGAGATGCGCCGTCCTCCCGTGCCGTGCGGTGCCGGAGATCGCGCGGCGCCCGTGCGGCTATAAGCAGTCGCGCCGGCTGCCGGCGCGTGTTGTAGCAGTGCGGCGGGTGCGGCGGGTGCGGCGGGTGCGGCGGGTGCAGCGGGTGCAGCGGGTGCAGCGGGTGCAGCGGGTGCAGCGGGTGTAGCGGGTGTAGCGGGTGTAGCGGGTGTAGCGGGTGCAGATCGCACGCGGTGCCCGCTCACGTCAGGCTCTCGACGTATTGCACGCCCTCCGCGACGAGCTGCGCGACGTGGGAGTCATCGAGCGTGTAGTAGGCGATCTTGCCGGCCTTGCGGAAGCGTACGATCCGGAGCTGGCGGAGCGTGCGCAGCGAGTGCGACACGGCGGACCGGGACGTGCCGACGAGCGTGGCCAAGTCGCAGACGCACAGTTCCTCGATCCCCTCGGTCGCAAGGGCGGCGATGATCTGGAGCCGCGTCGGATCGCCGAGCGCTCGGAGCATCTCGGCCAGCGCGGCCGTCGTCTCGGCGGACGGCAGGGCCCGCCGCGCCCGGGCGACTTTCGCGGGGTCGATGACCTCGATCTCACAGACGTCGGCGACCGCGCTCATCGGCCGCTCAGGCCGGGGTCGGCGCCCGGCGCGACCGGTTGCGGGGAGGCCTTTGCGGCCCGCAGGACGTGCATTGGGCCGGGATTGCGATGTCGGAGTGGGCACGATAGTATTGCTGTTCATGTGAGCGTACGTTCACGTATCGTACTCGCGCCCACGCCGTCCCGCAACCTGCTCCTTGACTGTGTCCTCGGCACCCCGCACGCCCATCGTCGCGTCTTCGCGATGGCCCCTCCCGTTCGCCGCATGGCAGACGAGTGGTTGGCCGCAGGGCGCGCGCCGTTCGGTCGTGCTCGGGAGGGCACACGTCCTCCGAGCCATGAAGCGCGTGCTCGCAGGGCTGGTGGCAGTCATGTTGTCGCTCGGCTGTCTGCAGCCCGTCATCGGCCCGGGGCTGGAGTGGGATCAGGCAGAGACTACCTCGCCCGCTGCCGCGGCGCCGCTCGCCACGTCACGAGTACCGGCGGCGCTGGCGGAGGTACAGGCGGAGGTGCAGGGCACGACAGAGCAGACGACGTCGCGAGCAGCCGAGGGCGCCACTGACACACCGTCGAGGATCGCGACGGGGGCGGATACGGGTCGACCCGCCGAGCGCCTCCCTAGCGGCCCTGCTCGCGTCCTGCACCAGTGCGCCTGCACGCACGCGGTCGCCGCCCGTGCGGCGCCGACGGGCGACGTCCCCGTGATGGAGACCACACGGGTCGGGCTCCATGGTCGAGCGGAGCGCATGCCCGCAAGCCCGCCGCCCGCGCGGCACTTCCGCCCACCGGTGCTTCCGCCAGCCTGACGGCGCGTGGGGTCGGCCTGTCTGTTGGCGACCCTCCAAGCGCTGCACACGCGTCATTTCCGTGTGGTTTACGCGTCGTCTGGGTCCGGCCCGTTCGCTGAGGCGCTCTGTTCGTCGGGGCCGCCTGCGCGACCCGTCGGTGCTCGGTGCCGTCCGCACACGGTGGGCGTGCGTCCGCACCGCGTCCACACCAGCCGTTCGCCGGAAGCCACCGTCCCAATCGGCCCTCCGCACTCCCATAAGCACTGCCTGGAGGCACGCTGTGCCACGTTCGTTCTCCCTGGTCAGCCGAAGCCCGCGCCTCTTTCCGTACAGCGCGCGGGTCGCATTCCGAATGGCGGCCCCCTGCCTCGCGTCGGTGGTGATCGCGCTCGTTCCGGCCGTCGCCCAGGCGCAGCGGACGCGAGCCGACTCGCTGCTGGGTGTGCTCCCGGCCGCTGTCCTTCCCACACCCCTCCGCACGGCCCTGATGGAAGCGACGCCGGAACTCGCCGCACGCCGGGCCGCGGTTGCGGCCTCGCAGGCGCGGATGGGCGCCACAGGGTTCGCGCCCGCGGCCGTGCTTTCGTTCGAGAGCGAAGAGTCGCCGAATGGCCGCCTTGCGAGCGGGAACACGCGTCTGGACATCGGGCGAGACTTCCTCACGGGCGCCCGCGGACGCGCGGCGCGCGAGCTCGCCGCCACGGACGTTCGGCTGGCGCAGGTGGGACTGGAGGCCGCCGAGCGCCGGGTGCTCGCCCGAGGCGCCCGCGCGTTCGCCCAGGTCGTCGGCTGGCGCACGGTGGCCGGACGGCTCGCCGCCCAGGATTCCCTGCTGGCCTCCGCCGAGGAGGGGCTGCGCACTCGATTCGCCGTCGGCAACGCGCGCTACGTGGACGTGCTGCGACTCCGCACCGAGCGGTTGCGGGTGCAGACGGAGCGCGCCGTGGCCGTGACGGAGGCACGCACGGGCGTGGCCGCGCTCGAGGCGCTCCTCGCCTCTGCCCCGTCGGCGCGGGCGGCGCTTCCGGCGTTGCTCGCGGGCACCGGGGTCAGCGACGCACTGACGCAGGCCTTCACGGCGGCCGCCCTCCCGCCGGCTCCGCCGCTCGATTCGCTCCTCGCAGTCGCGGCCGAGGTGCGACAGGCGGCCGGGCAGGTGGAGCGGGCCGCGGCCGCCCGACGGCTCGTGCTCGCCAACCAGCGTCCCCTCCTGAGCGCCGCGCTCGGCGTGCAGCGCATAGGCGGCGACGGCGCGGGCGTGCGCGTCGGGCCTGTCCTCGCGGCCAGCGTCTCGCTCCCGTTCACGGCCCGCCGGGCGAACCAGGCGGCCGCCGGGGCCGCGGCGCAAGAGCTCGCGGCCACCGAGGCCGCGCGGGCGGCCACGTCGGCGGCCGTGCGCGGAGCGCTGGCCGCCGCGCGTGAACGCTATGAGGCAGCCCGTGAGCGGCTCGCGGGCTACGATGCGGCGCTCCTGCGTGCCGCGCGCGAGGAGCGCGAGAGCGCGCTCGCCGCGTACCGCACGGGCGAACTCTCGCTCCTCGAGTTTGTGGACTTCGAGCGCGCGCTCTCGCGTGCTGAGATCGACCGTACGCGCGCTGGGCTCGACGCCCTGACCGCGCTGACGGACCTGCTCTCGGGCGCCCCCGTGTCCGAGTCACCCACCCTCACGACCGACCTCGTACCCCTCCCGGGCAGCGGTGAAGGCACTGATGACTAATCCACGAATGACCCGCCCGATGGCCGTGCACACCCTGGTCGTTTGCAGCGACCGCGCCTCGATCTGGGCCTCTGTGCTCGCACGCGTGCGACTAGATCAGGTCGCTTCACGCACCAGACGGAGCACCAGATGGAGCACCAGATGGAGCACACGGGCACACCGGGTGACGCGAGGGGCGGCGTACCTGCTGATGGCCCTCACGGCCGCCTGCGACCGTGAGGGGAATGGTGAGGGGGGTGCGCCCGCGGAGAAGCCTGGCCAAGGCCAAACGGCAGAGACGACGGGTGCCGCGAGGGC
>CAZVDJ010000374.1:0-4944 GCA_964626245.1 uncultured Gemmatimonadaceae bacterium | reverse complement strand
CACATCCCGCACGACCCGCTCTTCGAGGAGAAGTACTACTTCACCCCCGGCGACGCCGCCGACACCGCCCCCCGCGACCCGGCGCGCTCGCGCGATGCCAGCGGCTTCCGCACCTGGCAGACGCGCTACGCCACGGTCGGCGTCCTGATCTGCTGGGACCAGTGGTATCCCGAGGGGGCGCGCATCACCGCCTTGTTAGGCGCTGACGTCCTCTTCTACCCCACGGCGATCGGCTGGCACCCCGCGGAGAAGGCCACCTTCGGCGAGGCACAGGTGAATGCGTGGCGCACCATCCAGCGCTCGCACGCCATCGCCAACGGCGTCTTCGTCGCCGCGCCCAACCGCGTGGGCTTCGAGGCGCACCCCGGCACCGACGGGCTGGAGTTCTTCGGCCAGTCGGTGATCTACGATCCGTTCGGGCGCGTCCTCGCCGAGGCGGGGACCGATCCGGCGGTCCTGGTCGCCACGTGCAATCCGGCACTCATCGAGGAGACGCGCCGCAACTGGCCCTTCCTGCGCGACCGGCGCGTCGATGCCTACAGCGGGATAACCTC
The DNA here is from genome assembly GCA_964626245.1 of uncultured Gemmatimonadaceae bacterium. Lineage (GTDB taxonomy): Bacteria > Gemmatimonadota > Gemmatimonadetes > Gemmatimonadales > Gemmatimonadaceae > SCN-70-22. The sequence continues at coordinate 4,390 of CAZVDJ010000374.1, read as the reverse complement.
GCGCTACCTGGCCGGATAGCGCATGTCCTCTCCCGTCTCCGGTCTCGCGTCTCCCGTCTCCTTCTCCATGCCCGCGGAGTGGGAGCCGCACGCCGCCACCTGGATCGCCTGGCCGCATCACGAGCCCGACTGGCCGGGCAAGCTGGAGCCGATCCCGTGGGTGTACGCGGAGATCGTGCGCGCGCTGCACCGGCATGAGCGGGTCGAGATCCTCTGTCACGACGAGTCGGTGCGCGACGACGCGCGGGCCAAGCTCGAGGCGCACGCGTGCGATCCGTCGGGCTACCGGCTGCACGTGGCCCCGAACGATCGCGTCTGGCTGCGCGACTCGGCGCCCACCGGCGTGCACGATGCCTCGGGACGCGTGGTGCTGGCCAACTGGCGCTTCAACGCGTGGGCCAAGTACGACAACTACGCCCACGACGCGCAGGTGGGACGGGTCGTGGAAGGGATCACGGGACATCGCCGCGTCGAGCCGCTGCGCCCGGACGGACAGGGGCGCGCGGTGCTGGAAGGGGGCGCGATCGAGGCCAATGGCGCCGGATTGCTGATGGTGACCGAGGAGTGCCTGCTGTCGCCCATCCAGGAGCGCAACCCCGGCCTCACGCGCGCGGGCTACGAACAGCTCTTTCGCGACACGCTGGGGATTCGCGAGACGATCTGGCTGGGCGAAGGGTGCGTGGGCGACGACACGCACGGCCACATCGACGACATCGCGCGCTTCATCGATGCCGACACCGTCCTCCTGGCCTACGAGGCCGATCCCGCGGATGACAACCACCTGCGCTCCGCCGACAACCTGCGCCGGCTCTCGCTGGCGGTGGACGGAGCGCTGCGCGTGATCACCCTCCCGTACCCGCGGCCCGTGATCATGGACGGGCAGCGCCTGCCCGCGAGCTACGCGAACTACTACGTCGCCAACGGCGTGGTGATCGTCCCCACCTTCAACGACGTCAACGACCGCGTGGCGCTGAACACGCTGGCTGAGTGCTATCCCGAGCGCGAGGTGGTGGGGATCCACGCCGTCGACCTGGTGTGGGGGCTGGGGACGCTGCACTGCCTCACGCAGCAGGAGCCGGCCCCTCGCCCGCCGGGAGTGTAACCGGGATCACAGTCGCCCGGCTTCGAACCGGCGTTCGGGGTTTCGGGTCGAGCGACCGTGGCCACGGCCTGTCGTGGACGAGGCGCCGTTGCCCGCCGTGCCCCGGGGGCGTCCTACTCACGTGGGACGCCCCCTTCGCCTTTCCCTCCTGCGCACCGCTCGACGCGCGTGCGCCCTCGCGCGCGACGCGCGCAGCGCGCACAGCGCGCGACGCCGTCGGCTGCTCCTGGCCCTGCCACTCCTGTGGGCCGCCGGGGGCGGCGCCTGCGCGCGTCCCGCAGACTCCGTGGTCATTGCGGCTGCCGGCAACTGGGACGCCGGCTACGGCGCGATGAACAAGCGCGGGATCGAGCTGGCGCTGGAGCAGGTGAACGCGGAGGGCGGGATCGGCGGGCGTCCGCTGCGGGCCGTGATGCGCAACGACAAGGGGGAAGGGTCGCGCGCCGTCACGATCGCCGCCGAGCTGGTGGAGATGCCCGAGGTGGTGGCGGTGGTGGGGCACGTGAACTCGGGGACGATGGTGGCCGCCGCCCGCGTCTACAACGAAGGGTTGCCTGCCGTCTCCACGACCGCCTCCACCCCCGACCTGAGCGGGATCTCGCCGTGGGTCTTCCGCGTGATCTCCAGCGACTCGGTGAATGGCCGCGACCTGGCGCGGCACGCGCGATCCAGCGGCTTTTCGCGCGCCGCGATCCTCTACGAGAACAACGCCTACGGGCGCGGGCTGGCCCAGTCGTTCGAGCGCAACTTCGGCGGGACGATCGTGGCCATCGACCCCATTCCCTCTGCCGAGGACGGCGACATGGAGCCGTTCGTGGCCTGGATTGCACGACGCGCCCCCGAGGTGGTCTTCGTTGCCGGCACCGAGGCGTCGGGACTGGCGGTGCTGCGCGAGGCGCGCCGGCAGGGTGTGCGCGCGACCTTCCTGGGGAGCGACGGCTGGACGGGGATCGTTCGCGACCCGCAGCTCGCCGAGGGGGCGATGGTCGGGGCGCCGTTCACGGCGGAGGACCCGCGCGACGAGGTGCGGCGCTTCGTCTCCGCCTTCCGCGCGCGCTTCGGCATGGAGCCCGACGGCAACGCTGCCCTGGCCTACGACGCCACCCTCCTGGTGGCACGCGCGGTACGCGAAGGTGGCGCAACGCGCGCCGGCGTTCGCGACTGGCTGGCGGGGCGCACGACCGCGGCACCGTTTCCGGGTGTCACCGGCCCCATCGCCTTCCATGCCTCGGGCGACGTGATCGGGAAGGGGTACGTGATGACGCGCGTTCGTCGCGGGGCGCTGGTGGTGGACGCGGGGGGGCGCTCATGATCGACCGCGTGGTGCGCTTCCAGAGCATCCGCCAGCGCCTGCTGGTGAGCTTTGGGCTATTGGTGGGGCTGTTCTGTGTCGCGGGGCTGGCGGGCCGCGCCGCCATCACGCGCATGTCCGACGTGATCGGCGAGACGCTCGAGATGGTGCAGGTGGACGCGCAGCTGTCGGCTCGGCTCTCCGGCGCCGTGACGCAGGAGCTGTCGGCGGCGCAGCGCTACCTGGAGCAGGGCGATTCGGCGGCGCAGGGCGACTTCCAGCGCCTGGCGCGCGAAGCGCATGCGGCGCAGCGGGAGATGAACCTCCTGCCCGGGCAGGCGGCGCGCGAGGTGGGACTCATCGCCTCCATCGACGATCGCCTGTCGGAGCTCGAGGTGCGCTACGCCCGGGCGCATCGCCTCGCCGACCTGGGGCGGCGCGATGCCGCGCTTCGCGAGGGGAGCCGGGCGCGCGCCGCCGTGGAGCCGCTGCTCGAGGACGTGCGGCAGCTGGCGGCCATCAAGAGCCGCACCGTGGATGCTGCCTCGCGCACGCTGCGGCGCGACGCCGAGCGGCGGGCCATGTGGGCGCTCATCGTCGTCGCCGTGGCCGGGGTGTTGGGGCTGACGGTCGTCTTCAGCACCGTTGCCTGGATTGCGCGGCCGCTGCGCCGCCTGACGATGCAGGCGCGTGCGCTGAGCGGCGGCGACTTCACCAGCCGGATCGATGGGGAGCTCCCCGGCGAGTTTCACGAGCTGGCCGAGGCGATGAACGGCACGGCGGCGTCGCTGTCGCGGGTGGTGTCGGTGACCACCACCACCGCCGACGATGTGGCGCACTCGGCGCGCGACCTGGCCAACGTGTCGGAACAGATCTCGGCGTCGGCCAACCAGATGGCGTCGTCGATGACGGAGATTTCGACGGGGGCAGAGAGCCAGGTTCGCCAGCTGCGCGCCATTGACGATGCGCTGCGCGCCATCCGCTCCAACGCCGACGAGGTGGTGCTGGGGGCGGAGGAGCTGACGACCTTCGCGGGCGCCATCGAGGAGGCGGCACGCGCCAAGCGGCTGGAGATCGCGCGCTCACTGGGCATCCTGACGACCGTGCGCGAGACGGTGCGCGAGGCGGCGTCGGAAGTCGACGCGCTCAACGCAACGGCCGAGGACATCAACAAGCTGGTGGCGTCGGTGGGGCGCATCGCGGAGCAGACCGACCTGCTCGCACTCAACGCCGCGATCGAGGCGGCGCGCGCCGGCGACGCGGGACGCGGCTTTGGCGTGGTGGCCGACGAGGTGCGCAAGCTGGCCGAGCAGGCGCAAGCGGCCGCCGACGACGTGGTGCGCCTGACGCGCGTGGTGACCTCGCGGGTCGGTGCCACGACACGGGCCATGGAGGCCGGGGTGTCGCAGGTGGAGGAGATCGAAGGGGTGTCGCGCAATGTGGATGCGGCGCTCGACGCCATCAGCGAGGCTGCCGGGCGCACGCGATCGGCAGCTGGCGGCGCGGCCGAGAAGGCGGAGCGCAACGCGCACATCGTGGCGTCGGCCGCACGCAGCGTGCAGTCGGTGGCGCGCACTGCGGAAGGGTACGCCGCCGCTGCGCAGCAGGTGAGCGCGTCCACGCAGGAGCAGAGCGCGGCGTGCGAGCAGATGAGTTCCGCCAGCACGCAGCTGTTGCAGGGGAGCGTGCAGCTGCGGGAACTGGTGGGAGCGCTGCGGTCCGAAGCCGCCTGACGGCTGGCGGACGGGGGACGCGTTAGGGCAGCGACGCCTGCGAGCGCCTGCCTTACCGCCGCAGTTGCGAGGTGGCCCAGTGCTGCGGCTCGAAGAGCTCCACCGGCAGTCGCTCTCCCTCGCGCACATCGGTGGCGTCGCCGCGGAAGTAGAGCCGCCCGTCGCGATAGGAGCGCATCCCCATGGCGACGGGATAGCCGGCCACCGAACGGTAGTTCACGTAGCGCGTCTCGGTCACCACCGGCCGGGCGGCGCGCGCGTCGC
>CAZVDJ010000373.1:0-4947 GCA_964626245.1 uncultured Gemmatimonadaceae bacterium | reverse complement strand
CGCCGAACTCCGCGAGCGCGGAGTCGGTCACGTCGCGCTCGAACGGGAGCGCGACGCGCAGGCGAACGAGCAGCGAGTCGTCGGCCAGGGCGCGCTCGTAGGCCGCCCGCTCGGCCGCGCCGGGGGCACCCGCCACCTGCAACGCGGTGAGCCCCAGGGCGGCCGCCCGGTGCATCTCGTGCCGCAGGGCGGCGTACACCTCGTCGGCCGTGGGGTCGGGGAGCTTGCCACGCACCAGCGCGCTCGCCGTCTCCTGCAGCAACCCGGTAGGGCGTCCGCCGTCATCTCGCACGATCGCACCGCCGGCCGGCTCCGGCGTCTCCACACCCACGCCAGCCAGCGAGAGCGCCCGCTGGTTGGCGAGCACCTGGTGCCCGTCCCGATCCGTCAGCAGCACCGGACGATCGGGAAAGGCGTCGTCCAGGTAGCGGCGGTGCGCCGTGTTGCCGGGAAACATGTCCGGCGTCCACCCGCGCCCGGTGATCCACGCGTCGCCGGGGAGGGTGGTGGCGAACGCCTGCAGCCGGCTCACGAGCTCCGCGGGATCGGCGGCTCCCACCAGGTCGGCGCTGCGCCGGGTGGGCAGGTGCCAGTGTGCGTCGTGAAAGCCCGGCAGCATGCGCCGCCCCCCGACATCCTCGACGATCGTCGCCGGACCGACGAGGGCGCGAACGCTGGAATCGTCGCCCACCGCGATGATCCGATCGCCCCGGACCGCGAGCGCGGTCGCCGACGGCCGCGCGGAGTCGCCCGTCCAGATGCGCGCATTGAGGAAGACGTGGTCAGGCACCGCCGCTTGTTCTCCGCAGGCGCACGCCACCAACAGCGGGAAGAGGGCGGCAATGGGCCGGATGAACCGGGCGTGGCGTCGTGGCATCTCGGGGCGCGAGCTGGAGGAAGGGGTGGTGGCGCGCGCGAACGGTGCAGCGGCATCCCTCGCCTGTCGAGACGGGGGCGCTGAAGACGAGGTTGCTTGTGCTCCCGACACGGTCGCCTCTTGTTGAGGGGGCCCGAAGTCGGGGTGCCCTCGCGCCAGGAGGCTCCATGCGCACGATCCCGCTGGCCCGGCAGCTTCCGTCAGCCCTGCTGGTCCTGTCGGTCCTGACCGCCTCCGCCAGCTGCAGGCGCAGCGAGGTCGTGTCGCGCCAGCCCAACATCCCGGCCGGCGGGCGCGCGGTGGCCATTGCCGTGCGGCCCGACAACGAGCAGCGCATCCTCGTGGCCTCCGAGACGGGCGGCGTCTTCCGCACCTTCAACGGCGGCAGCACGTGGATCCGGAGCGGGAGCTTTCCGGCGATCTTCCTGCATGACGTGGACTTCGCGTCGTTGGGACCGGAGGTCGTGCTGGCCACCACGCGCGCCCGCTTCCGGACGGTGAGCGACGGGGGGATCTGGCGCAGCACCAACGGCGGCGACACCTGGGCACAGCCGGCCGGCGCGCTCCCCGCCGCCAGCCGCAACTGCCCCTCGCGCCCCAGCGCCTACGAGATCTCGTTCCAGCCGCTCACCCGCACCGTCTGGGTGGCCACCGACTGCGGACTCTCGCGCAGCGACGACAACGGCATCACCTGGCGGCACATCCTCCTCGACTCGGCGGCCGCGCGGCGCAGCGACTCGCTGCAGCATCGCGTCTGGTCGGTCAACGTGCTCAACCGGACGTCGGGCGTGGCAGCGGCGGACGTCGGCGCCGGGCTCTGGCACCTGGACGGCACCGGCACCTGGCGGCGCGCGCAGAGCGGCCCGCCGGAGGGCTTCGCGCGCACCTTCCACGCCTTTGCCGGCTCTCCTGCCAGTGCGTCGCACTGGTTTCACGTCGGGCGTGCGCCGGCACAGGACACCGGGCGCGCCATGTGGATGAGCGTCGACGGCGGCGCCAACTGGAGCACGGTGGCCACGCCCGCCTTTGCCAGTCGCGAGCCGTTCATTCGTTCGGCACGCGCCACGACGGGTGATGACCGGACGTACGACCTCTACCTCGGGACCGGCATCCACCTGTTCCGGCAGACCTTCACGCACGCCGACAGCGCGCCGCTGGGGAGCGGACAGTGGAAGCAGCTCTCGGTGGACCATGCCGACCCCGCGGACATCGCGTTCGACCTCGAGCGGCGGATGCCGATCCTCCTGGCCACCGACGGCGGGCTGCACAAGACGACGAATGCTGGCGCCAGCTGGACCTTCTCGGGCGGCGGCCCCGCCGGCTACAACGCGCTGCAGATCACGGAGGTGATCGGGCAGGAAGTGGGCGGGCGCACGCCGCACCTGGACCTGTACTTCGGCACGCAGGACAACTTCATCTGGGGGTCGCCCGACGGCGGGGCCACCTGGCCGCGCTCGCACGGGGGCGAGGGGTTCTTCCTGCAGGTGGCGCCGCAGTCCACCGACCACGACGACGCGCGATTCACCGGCGCGGCGTGCGGCAACTGCAGCACCTTCCAGTCGCGCGAGCACCTGACGTCGGTGGCCGACTGGCCCGACCCACCCGACAACGACACCATACCGCCCACGAAGGAGTTCGAAGGGGTCCCCTTCTTCATCCTCCCCGACGTCTATCTCCAGTCCTCGATCCACAACGATTCCACCAACCGCATCAAGTACTTCCTCACCCTCTCGGCCGGGGCGGCGTGGGCACGCAAGTACGAGCTGCTGGCCAAGCCGCGCGGCTTTGCCCGGTTTGCCGGCTCGCGCGCCAACCCCACGGTCTTCCAGGGGCACCGCTTCGACCAGACGCTGCCGCAGGGCGGCTTTCGCTACGCGCTGTTCCGCATTCCCAACCTGGCCACCACGCCACAGGTGCAAGAGGGCGACAGCGCCGGCATCGGTGCGCTGGGAGTGCTCAAGACGATGTTTGCCTTCTACACCGTCTTTGGCGTCGACCCCAACCATCCCGAGCGGCTCATCGCCCCCGACCTGCTGAACGGCGGGATGAGGATCTCGCGCGACGGCGGACGGAACTGGCAGGCCTACCCGGCACTCACCGCCCTCGTCACCGACAGCGGACGCTTTCGCGAGGCCACCGGCGATGAGCCGCTGGCGAGCGTGATTGCCTTCGACCCCTACGACTCGTGCCACATCATCATTGCCACGGAGGCGCGCGGCATCCTGCGCTCCACCGACGGCGGCGACAGCTGGCGCCTGCTGCGTGGCTCGACCGTCGTCACGTACCCCACCTCCGTCTACTTCCCGCGCACCGGCAATCCCTGGGTCTCCACCTACGGTCGCGGCCTCTGGCAACTGCGCATCTCGCGGCGCGGCAGCGACGGCAACTGCGCATTTGTCCCCAGCCTCCCGGTGGTGAACCCGGTCGACACCATCATCGTGCTCGATCCCGTCATCTTCAGCGCGCGCCCCTTCCGTTCGCTCGGTGATGCCTGCCCCACGTGCGAGTTCGTCACCGTGCACGGCGGCTGGTTCTCCGCGGTCGACCTGGCCGGCGACACGCTGCGCGGCGTGGCCGTCTCCAGCGGGCTGGTGGCGCACGTGGACACGGCGGGCCGGGAACGTCCTCCCCGCATCGGCAACCGCTACGCGCTGGGCGAATGGCGCCCGGCGGCGCGGCAGCTCGCCGAGCGACTGCGCCCGCCACTGCGCGCGCGGGCGCTGGGTGTGGAGGGGAACCGGCTGCGCGCCATCATCGCCACCGCCGATGCGCTCCCCTTCCCGCCGCCGCGATACCCGACGTTGCAGCTCTCGGGCACGCGCGCCGGCAGCGGCAACGACGTGGCGTCGGACGGCGAGCGCCTCAGGGTGCAGGGGAGCGGCTGGCTGCCGTCGCGCCCGGGGGGAACGACGTTGCAGCTCACGATGGACGGCGCGGTGGTGGCCGGCGACGTCGGCGTGCGCGCCGACGGGAGCTTCACCGCCGGGATCACCCTGCGCGGCGCCACCGGCCACGACGTGCGCATCGCCGCGGAGCAGCGAGACGGCGTGCGCGTCACGCGCGTGGAGGTGGAGGTGCGCGTCGTCCCCGGCCCCCCCGCCGGCCCCGTGCTGCGCTAGGACGGCGCGCCCCGGCCCCCACGCCCACGGTCCCCGGGGCCACGCGACTCATCATCGCAGGCCGGACCCCATGACTTCTACATTGTAGAATCTCCGCATGCCGCCGCTCCCGCGACTGAGCGTCTCCCTGCTGCGCGCCCTCCTCCCCGTCGCCGAACGGGACGAGCTGCTCGCCGACCTCGAGGCCGAGTACGCCGAGCGCGTGGCGCGCGACGGGACGGCGCGCGCGCGACGCTGGTGGTGGACGCAGTGCCGCGCCTCGCTCCCCGCCCTGCTGCGACGCAGCTGGCAGCGCGGGTGGAGCGGCTTCGACTCGAACGCCAATCGCACGCGACCGGGAGGTGCTGCCATGGAACGCTGGATCTTCGACCTGCGCCATTCGGCGCGCCGCCTCGTGCGCCGCCCGGCATACGCGATCGTCGCCATCCTCACGCTGGCGCTGGGCATCGGCGGGACCGCGGCGGTGGCGACGATGGCGCGTGGACTCCTCCTGGAGCCGCTTCCGTTCGCGCGTCCCGGCGAACTGGTCGCCTTCTGGCACGCCTGGAGCTGGAGCTCGCAGGAGTTCCTGCACCTGCGCGGTCGCTTTCCCGGCTTTGCCTCCGTGGCGGCCTACCGGCCGGAGGACCTGACGCTGCAGCAGGGCGACGCCCCGGCACGCGTCGTCCCCGGGCTCGCCGTGTCGCACGAGTTCTTCGACCTGCTGGGGACGCCGGCCGCGTTAGGCCGCACCTTCGAGGCGGGCGAGGACGCCACCGGCGTCGAGGCGACCGTGGTGCTGAGCCACGCGGCCTGGCGGGACCTCGGCGCTCGCCCCCAGCTGGTGGGGGAACGACTGGTGCTCGACGGCGTCCCCCGCACCGTGGTGGGCGTGATGCCGGAACGCTTCTGGTATCCCGATCCCTCGGTGCGCGCCTGGGTCCCGGCCCCCCTCGATCCGCAAAGCAGGTC
>CAZVDJ010000372.1:0-4949 GCA_964626245.1 uncultured Gemmatimonadaceae bacterium | reverse complement strand
GACGAGGCGCTGGCCGCCAAGACCGGATGCACCTGGGAGAAGTGGGTGTGGGCGCTGGACCACTCACGGGCCCACACCTGGTCGCACACCGAGATCGCCCGCTGGGTACGCGAGACGTACAAGATCCCGGGGTGGTGGGCGCAGACCGTCACGGTGGGATACGAACGCATACGGGGACTGCGCGACAAGGGGCAGCGGCGCGAGGGACCACAAGCGGGGCGGTACGAAGCCAGCAAGAGTCGCACGTATCCCGTCCCGGTCGAGACGCTGTATTCGGTGATGCACGACTCCCGCAAGCGCGCGCGGTGGATGGGAGTCACCGGAATCACGGTGCGAACGGCGACGGCCAATCGTTCCATTCGGATGCGATGGACCGACGGCGCCCCGGTGCAGTTCTGGTTTACCGCCAAGGGCCCCTCGAAGGCCTCGGTCAGCGTGCAGCACGAGGGCTTTTCCACGCGACAGGACGCTGATGCGGCGAAGCTGGCGTGGAGCGAGCGGCTGGACGCGCTCGGCGCGGTGCTCGCCGGAGCGGCTCGATAGGATTGGCCTGTCGGCGCGGGGGGCAAGGCCGCCTGGCTTCGCCCCCCGCGCCAGCCGCGCGCCGCATGATGCGGCGGCGCATGATGCGGCGGCGCATGATGCGCAGCGCGCGGCGCGTGGCGCTCAGGACTTCGCCGGCGCGCCTTTCAGGTGCTGGTCGAAGTAGGCAACGATGTCGGCATACATCTGCATCACGTTGGCCCGCGCGCGCACGTAGTAGTTCTCCCCCGGATACGTCTTGAGCACGAACGGCTTGTAGTTCATCTCCAGCCGCTCGGCGAAGAGCCGCGACGCCTCCGACCGCGGGAGCGGGATCCCCTCGCCGTGCAGCAGCATGATGGGGGTCCGGATGTCGGGCACATTGAAGAAGGGCGACGAGGCGACGTACTTGTCGCGATTCGTCGCCAGCGGCCCGAATTCGTACTCCACCAGCTTCAGGTGGCGAAGCTCCTGCTCCTGGATCATGTGAATCCAGTCGCCGTACCCCGAGACGGAGACTGCGGCCTGGAAGACCCCCGGCGCGAACGCCGACGCCGCGAGCGACATGCATCCCCCGTAGCTGGTCCCGGTGATCCCCATGTTGGCACCATCCACGAACGGGAGCGTGCGCAGGTACTCGACTCCCGCCGTCACGTCCACCAGGTCACAGCGTCCCCAGCAGCCGTTGTTGGCGTCCTCGAACGCCTTTCCGTAGCCCGAGCTCCCCCTGATGTTCGGCAGCAGGACGGCGTAGCCGCGCATGGCCAGGAATTGCACCTCCGCCTGATAGCTGTCGCTGAATTGCGCGGTCGGGCCGCCGTGGATGTACAGGATGCCGGGGGCCTTGGCTCCCGCGGCGAGCACTGGCTCGTAGAGGTACGCGTTGATCGTGAGCCCGTCCGGACTCCGGTAGCTCACCTTCCTGGGCGTGATGAGCGCGCCGGCGATGTGCGGCGGCGGCGACGACTTCGTGAGGCGCTGCGCCGTCCCCCCCGTTGACGCCACGACGAAGAGGTCGGCCGGGGCAACCGGGGTCTCGAGCGTGTAGGAGATCCGGCGGCCATCCGGCGACCAATCGGCGTTGCTCACCAGTCCCACACCATCCGCCGGCGCCGCCACCGTCCGCGGGGCGCCCCCCGACGCGGCGACGACGTGCGCCGACTGCGTGCCGTTGCGCAGCGACAGGTAGAGGATCGAGCGACCGTCGGGCGACCAGCGCGCGCCGCTCTGATTGGCGGCCTCGGCCGCAATCGCCTTCGGCGTCCCGCCCGACATGGGCACCGTCCAGTAGTTCACCCATCCGCTGCGGTGAGAGCGGAACAGCAGGGTGCCGCCATCGGGGGAGACGAGGGGATAGCCGAAGGTCCCGCCGGCCTGGTAGTCGAAGAAGTCGGTGTCGCGCACGATCACGCGCTCGCTCTCGCTTCCGTCGGCGGCACGTTCCACGACGTCGTGGTCCAGCCAGCGCTCATCGAGCCGGACGAAGACGACGCGGGCGCCGTCCGGCGTCCAGGCGGGAAAGACGTCGTACCGGGGATCGCTCGTGAGGCGTCGCACCGTCCCGGTGGCGAGCTGGACGATCCAGATGTCGAACGAGCCGTACTTGTCGCCCGCCAATGCCAGGCGCGACCCGTCCGGCGACCAGGCGTAGGAGTTGATGCGCCCGCCCAGTCGCGTCACCTGGCGCGTCGTCCCATCGGCGAGCGAGCGGACCCAGAGCTCGGCGGCGGGGCCCGCACTGGAGATGTAGGCGATGTGGCGCCCGTCCGGGGAGTAGCGCGGCTGGTGTGACTGCAGGAACGCGATCCCTCCCATGCGGATCTCCAGCGACTCGGGAAAGCCGCCGTCGCTCGGGATCGTCCACAGGTCGGAACCGCCCAGCGCGCCGCCGATCAGGAGGCGGCTCCCGTCGGGCGACCACTGCGGCGGTACCCCCCCCACGAGCGAGCGGACCGCCGTCACCTCCTCCGCCGAGAGGACACGGCGGGGCGGCACCTGCTGCGACGGCAGCGCGGTTGAGATCGAGAGGGCGGCGACGATCAGCGTCGCGGCGACGGAGCGGGGTGGGTGCGAAGGCATGACGGGATCGCGGGCGGATGCTGCGGGGAGAGCACGGCGAGCAGGGCGAGCGCGGGGAGCGCGGCGAGCAGGGTGCGAGACGAGGAGCCGGCAGCGGTGGTGATGAACCGAACCGGCGGTGGTCGCGCGTGACGGCAGGAACACGACCCACGTCCCGCCCCTCGGCGATCACCTGCGGGCAGAGGATGCGTCCTCTCTTCACACATCGCCAGACTTGCGGCCCCCCCTGAAGCCATCCAGAATGGGCAGCCGTGCCGATCGTCTGGGTCGGCACGCCATTCCCGTTCACGGAGAAGCGCACATGCGTTGGCGAATGTCAGGACGAAGGATAGTGCTCACCGCGTTGCTGCTGGCGCCGGCATCGCTGGTGGCGCAGGAACGGCGCATCACAGGCGTGGTGACCCGGCAAGGACCGGGGACGCCGCTCGACGGGGCCGAGGTGGCGGTGATCGGCCCCACCATCGGCAACGTGGCGCGCACCGGCGTCGATGGCCGCTACACGCTGACTGCACCTGACGGCGTCGTGCGCCTGCAGGTCCGCATGATCGGCTTCAAGCGCGTGGAGTTCACGCTGCCGGCGGGTCAGAACACCGCCGACTTCGCGCTGCAGCAGGACATCTTCAAGCTGGGCGAGGTCGTGGTGTCGGGCCAGGCCACGACGGTGGAGCGGCGCAGCGCCACGACGTCGGTGGCGCTTGTGACCAGCGACGAGATCAAGCGCGTCTCGGTGCCGTCGGTCGAGGCAACGCTCAATGGCAAGATCACGGGGGTGAACATCCAGGCGAATTCCGGTGCACCTGGCGGCGGCATCCAGATGCAGATCCGGGGCAACAACACGGTGCTGGGCGGCTACGATCCGCTCTTCGTCGTGGACGGGGTGATCTACTCCAACGCCACGGTCCCCGGCGGGCGCGGCCTCACGAACAACGCGGCCAACGCCACGCTCGAGGCCGACGCGGTGAACCGCCTGGCCGACCTCAACCCCAACGACATCGCCTCCATCGAGGTGTTGAAGGGGGCCGCGGCCTCGTCGATCTACGGCTCCAAGGCGGCCAACGGCGTGGTGGTGGTGACCACGACGCGCGGCCAGTCGGGGGCACCACGCGTGAACGTCACGCAGCGCGTGGGGCAGTACACCCCGCTGCGTCTCATGAAGCACCGCCGCTGGACGCTCGACTCCGCGCTGGCCCGGTTCGGGGAACCGGCGCGCGCCTTCTTTGGCGGGAGCCAGTCGGTCTTCTTCGACAACCCGGCCGCGATCTACGACAATCGCGACCCGTCGTACGAGACGATTCTCGACGCCAGCGGCGGCACGGGCGGGACGCGCTACTTCGTGTCGGGCAACTTCAAGCGCGACGAAGGAATCGAGCGCAACACGGGAGCCAGCAAGCAGGGGCTTCGCGTGAACGTGGACCAGCAGTGGGGCTCCACCGCCGACCTCCGGCTGTCGAGCGTGTACGCGCGCAACGAGAATGACCGCGGCTGGGCCAACAACTGCAACAACTATGGCTGCCACGGCTACGCCCTCGCGTACATCCCCAGCTTCATCGACCTGACCAAGAAGAACCCGGACGGCTCGTTCCCGACGCCGACCGTGGGGGTGCAGTCGAATCCCATCCAGCTCACCGAGCTGGGCGTGAACAACGAGGAGACGAACCGCTTCACCGGCGGCGCCACCTTCGGCTGGAACCCGAACCTGGGTGGCGGACAGACGCTGCGACTCGTGGTGGGTGGCGGTCTGGACGTCTTCGACCAGCGCAACGACGTCTGGACGCCGAACGACCTCTTCTTCGAGCGCGTGTCGACGTTGCCCGGCGAGTCCGTGGAGAGCGGTGGGCGGTCGCGCTTCTTCAACTACAACATCAACGCGATCCACAACACGTCGCTCCTCGGGATCGGGCTCGCCACCTCGGCCGGCTTCCAGTACGAGGACCGTCGTCTGTCGACGTTCCAGATCCGCACGCAGAACCTGCTGCCTGGGCAGCGCAACGTGAACCAGGGGACGACGATCACGGCCAATGAGAACCTGACGGCCGAGCGCACGATCGCCTTCTACCTGAGCGAGGACGTGCGGCTGCTGAACGAGCGGCTGCTGGTGCGCGGTGGCGTGCGCGCCGAGCGCTCGAGCGTGATGGGTGACATCGAGAAGTACTACACCTACCCCTCGATCTCGGCGTCCTACCGGTTCGAGAACCTGCTGGGGTCGGGGAACGAAGTGAAGCTCCGCGCCGCCTACGGCGAGACGGGAAACCAGCCGCTCTTCGGCCAGAAGTTCACGAACCTGCTCACCCCCACGCTGGGCGGGACGCAGGGGATCGCGGTGTCGACCACTGCCGGCTTCCCCGACG
>CAZVDJ010000371.1:0-4972 GCA_964626245.1 uncultured Gemmatimonadaceae bacterium | reverse complement strand
AGCCCGAGCGCGAGGCGCTCTGGCAGTCGCTGCTGGGGCGCGAACTGGCCGACGACGTCGTGGTGCACCCTGATGCGATGATTGCCCTGGACGATGCCTTTGGCGAGGGGCCTGGCCTGCTGGTGATCGGTGGAACCGGATCCGTGGGCTACGGCCGCGGACCGGCCGGCGCCTTTGCCCGCTGCGGTGGGTGGGGACCGGTGTGCGGCGACGAGGGGAGCGGGATGTGGATCGGGCGGCGCGCGCTGAGCATCGTGACCGCGGCGCACGACGGACGCGAACCGGAGACCATGCTCACCGGGGCGATCCTGACGGCGGCCGAGGTGAACGAGGTGTCCGACCTGGTGGCGTGGGCGGCGCAGGCAACGCCCGCCACCCTGGCGACGCTCGCCCCCGTGGTGATGAGCGTGGCGCAGGCCGGCGACCTGCGCGCCAACTCGCTGGTCACGCTGGCGGTGGAGGAACTCGTCCTGCACGCACGCACCCTGGCGCGCCTGCTGTTCGGGGATGAGCGGGCATCGGTGCCGCTGGCACTGGGCGGCGGGCTGCTGGCCAAGGGGACGCTGCTGCGCAAGCGCACCGTGCACCGCCTGAAGAGCGCCGTTCCGGGCGCGCAGATTCGCGAGGAAGAGGTGGTCCCGGTGCGCGGCGCGGTGCGTGGAGCGCTCCGGCTGCTGGGCGCGACGGCCTAGCCCTTGCACCAGCAGTCGCGACCCTCCCCCTCCCCCGATCGCGCATGATGGAGCTGATCCAGACCTTCGTGGACTACGTCCTGCACCTGGACGCGCACCTGGCCACCCTGGTGGCGTGGGCCGGTGTGTGGACGTACGTGGTGCTCGCCCTGATCATCTTTGCCGAGACGGGGCTGGTCGTCACCCCGTTCCTCCCCGGCGACTCGCTCCTCTTCGCGGTGGGGGCGCTGGCCGCGGCGACCGGTTCGCTCAACATCGTCGCGATGTTCCTCCTCCTCACCACGTGCGCCATCCTGGGCGACGCGGTGAACTACTGGATCGGGGGCAAGTTCGGCGAGCAGGCGGCGGCCGGGCGGTTGCCGATGGTGAAGAAGGCGCACATCCAGCGCACGCACGAGTTCTACGAGCGCCACGGCGGCAAGACGATCATCCTGGCGCGCTTCGTCCCCATCATCCGCACCTTTGCCCCGTTTGTGGCCGGTGCCGGGACGATGACCTACCAGCGCTTTGCCCTGTACAACGTCACCGGCGGCATTGCGTGGGTGGGGATCATGCTCTTTGCCGGCTACTTCTTCGGCAACATCCCGATCGTGAAGGACAACTTCTCGCTGGTGGTGCTGGCGATCATCATCCTCTCGATCATCCCGGGGGTGGTGGCGGTGTGGCAGGAGCGGTCGCGCATCGTCGCGGAGCGCGCGGGACGTTAGGCGACGGCGCCGCGCGTCAGTCTGCGGCGCGGCGCTCGTCAGGCGGCAGCGCGGCGCTCGTCAGGCGGCGGCGCCGCTCGTCAGGCGGCGGCCGGCGTGCTGCGCCCCAGCCCCTCCTCGGCGGGGACCATGCTGGCGTCCCACACCCCCTCGGACTTGGCGACGACGACCGTGGCCGTGATGTCGCCGGCGACGTTGACCGTCGTCCGCGACATGTCGAGGATGCGGTCCACCCCGAGGATGAGGGCGATGCCCTCGCCCGGAACGCCGAACATCGTCAGGATGCCCACGAGCAGCGGAATGGAGCCGCCCGGCACGCCGGCGGCGCCGATGGCAGTGATGACCGACATGAACATGACCACGATCATCTGGCCGAGCGACAGGTCGACGCCGAAGACCTGGCAGAGGAAGATCACGGTGATCCCCTCGAACAGCGCCGTGCCGTTCATGCACATCGTGGAACCCAGCGGGAGCACAAAGCCGGCGATCTGCGACGGGACGCCGAGGTTCTGCTCTGCGGTGGCCAGCGCCGTGGGGAGCGTGGCGCTGCTGGACGAGGTGGAGAATGCGGTGACCAGCGCCGAGCGCAGCCGCCCGAAGTACTTGAGCGGCGACATGCCCAGGTACAGGCGCACGATGGCCGAGAGGTTGATGACGACGTGCAGGATGAGCGCCCCGAGCACCACGACGACGTAGGCCGCCAGCGGCTTGAGCAGTTCGAAGCCGAAGCGCGAGGTGACCCCGAAGATGAGCGCGGTGACTCCGTAGGGGGCGATCTTCATCGCGATCCCCACGATCTTGATGACGATGGCCTCCAGCGCCTCGAGGAATCCGATCATCGGGCGCGCCTTCTGCTCGGCGATGAGGGTGAGCGCGGCGCCGAACATGAGGGCGAAGAAGATGATGCCGAGCAGGTCCAGGTCGACCGCCGACTTGAGCGGATTACGCGTGACGATGTTGACGATCGTCTCCACGCCGAAGGTGGAGGTGGCCGCCGCTTGCACCTTGCTGGTGGCGTCCGTGGCGTAGGTCTGCAGGAGCTGCGTGCGAACGGCCGGATCCAGGCTTTCGCCCGGGCGCACGAACGACACGATGATGAGGCCGAGCGTGGCGGCCAGTGCGGTCGAGACGAAGAAGTAACCGATCGCCTTGCCCCCCACGCGCCCTACACGCCGAATGTCGCCCAGTCCCGCCACCCCCAACGCGATCGACGCGAAGACGAGCGGGATGACGATCATGAAGAGCATGCGCAGGAAGATCTGCCCGACCGGCCCCGCGATGTAGTGATTCGCCCCTTCCACCAGGGGATGTGACGCGCCCAGAGTGCGGTTGGCGACCACCCCTAGCGTCGCGCCCAACAGGAGCCCCAGCAGGATCTTCGTGTGGAGCTTCATGCCGGGGCCGGAGTTGCCGATCGATTCGCTCATGGGGGCGGAATACGAGAAGACGAGAAGACGAGAAGACGAGAAGACGAGGGGCGGGCCGCCGGAAAAGTAGGGGGGCGTGCCGCCCGGCGGATACGCGTCGCATCACCCCGCAGGGGGGGCGAAAGGCGGGCAACTTATTGTGGTGATGCGGGCTCGGCCAGAGCGAGCCGGCGCGCGATCAGCGCGGCGCTTCGGCGGTCACGACCGCGGTATCCAGCACCGGACGGCCGTCGGCGCGCGTGGCGGGGCGGAAGCGGATTTCGGCGAGCATTTCGCGGATCCGCTTGTTGTAGCCGCCGTCCTTGGACGGGTTGAAGGCGATGAGCCGCGCGCTCCCCGTCGTGTCGACCTCGAAGTAGGCGACGAGCTTGTAGGGGCGCACCTTGCCGGGCACCGGCAACGGAAGGATGGGGAGCGAGACCACGGCCGGCGGATAGATCTCGTCGCCGCCGCCGCCGGTCCCCGGCCCCACCCCAGAGCCGCGTCCGGTGCCGACCCCTGACCCTACCCCTCCGCCGCTTCCGGGACCGCTCCCCGCCGTTCCGTCCTTCCCCGACCCTCCCCCCGATCCGGTCACCACGCTCGCGTCCTTCACCTCCGTGGCGGGGACCGCCGTCTCGGTGGGCTGCGGGACGGGCACCTGCGGCTGAGGCTGCGGTGGTGGCTTCACCGGCTCCACCTTGGGTGGCTCCACCGGCTTGGGCGGGGTGACGACAGGCGGAGCGGGGACCGGCTGCGGCGTCTGCTGCTCCACGCTCATGTAGCGCAGCCGCTCGCGCAGCATGCGCCCCCCTGTCCCTCCCGAGCCTCCTCCGCCTCCGCCAAGGGGACCGGCGCCACCGGGGCCACGCTTCTGCTCGTAGTCGAGCGTGGTGGCCAGGAAGATCGGCGGCGAGAGGATGAGGAAGAGCGCGAGCGCGTGCAGGAGGACGGAGACGACCGTTCCCTCCCGACGCGAGGTATCGCGCAGCGGAATGCCGATCGGCGGCCGTAGCGGCGGCCGACGAGGCGTGCCGCGCTCGGGCACGGGTTCAGGCGATGGGGAGGATCGGGCGAGCGTCACGTCATGAGTGGAGAATGTCCTCGCCTGAACTTATACGACCGCGGCTTACGAAAGGGTTCATGCAACGGCGAACGGCGGACACCGTGAGGGTGCCCGCCGTTCCCATCCGTTGGAGCATCTCCCCTACTGCGCGGGGGCCGCTTCCTTCGGCGTGACGCCGATGACCTTGACGCCCGCACCGCGCGCCTGGTCCATGGCGAAGATCACCTGCTGGTATTTCACCTTCGGATCGCCCTTCACGAACATGATCTTGTCGGGACGGGGATCGTAGATCTCCTTGAGGCGCCGCAGGAGACCGTCCTTGGTGACCGGTTCCTTGTTGATGGCGAACGCCTCGCCCGGAAGGACCTCGAGGACGATCTGGTTGGACACGGCATTGGCCGGGGCGACCTGCGGGGTCGGGTCCGGCAGCTGCAGGTCGATGGCCTTGCGCGCCATGGGCTGCATCACCATGAAGATGATGAGCAGCACCAGGAGCACGTCGATCATGGGGACGACGTTCGGCTCGTTGTTCAAGCCGCCGCCCTTACCCCCAACTGACATTCCCATGGGCGGTCTCCTCTACTTCTTGGCGGAAGGGTCGGGGTTGTCCCCGGCCACGGTGGACATCGTGCCCGGCGTCTGGTCGGAGACGGCACCCACCACGCGGACGCCATTGCGCGAGGCAATGTCCATCGCGTCGAGCACCTTCTCGTAGGCCAGTTCCTTGTCGGCCTTGATGTACAGGATCTTGTCGATCGTGCGCGCGTCGTAGATGGCCTTGAGCGTCTCGGCCAGCTTGTCGTTCTGGAGCGTGCGCTTGTTCAGGTAGTACTGCCCTTCCTTGTCGATGCCGAGCACCTGGTCGGTGTCTTCCTCGGGGTGGGTCTTGAGGTTGATCCCCGAGGGCGGCACGGCCTGGAAGCCCGCCGCCAGTGCTGGTGTCACCACCATGAAGATGATGAGGAGCACCAGCATGACGTCGATCATCGGCACCACGTTCGGTTCGGACTTGACGCTTTCGGCGCCACTGCCCACTGACATGCCCATTCCGGATTCCTCCTACAGGTGGAAAGCGACGTTCCCGTGGAGAAGGATCAGGTG
>CAZVDJ010000370.1:0-4993 GCA_964626245.1 uncultured Gemmatimonadaceae bacterium | reverse complement strand
CCCGCGTGCTGGCTCCCCGGTGCCGCGGCGCCCAGATTGGCGGCCATGCCCTTCAGGCCCACCTGCCGCATCGCGGCCCCGCTCGCCGCCGCCCTCGTCTCCGCTTCCGTCGGCTGCACCGAACCCCCGCAACGCGAGCCGTCGCAAGGCGAGGCGCCGCCCGCGTCAGCGCCCCAGTACCTCTACCTCTGGACGGCCTCGGCCGACAGCACGCAGCCCGACTTCCTGGCCGTGCTCGACGTCACCGAGGACACCGGGCGCTACGGACGGCTGGTCACCACCCTCACCGTTCCCGGCAGGCGCAACGGCCCGCATCACACCGAGCATGAGCTGGCGCCCGATCGCCTGCTCTTCGCCAACGGTTTCGGAAGCGGACAGAGCTTCGTCTTCGACCTCACCGACCCGGCTCGCCCGCGCCTGGCGCACCAGTTCGGCGACCTGGCGGGCTACACGCACCCGCACTCCTTCATCAGGCTTCCCAACGGCCATGTGCTCGCGTCGTTCCAGATGCGGCACGAGGACGGGCGCATGCGCCCCGGCGGGCTGGTCGAGATGACGACGACCGGCGAGGTGGTGCGGAGCGGTGCCGCAGCGACGCACGCCGCCGACACGGGGCTCCGCGTCTACAGCGCTGGCGTGATTCCCTCGCTCGACCGCATCGTCACGACCACCACCGACATGGAGAAGGACTTCGAGGCGTCGCGCTTCGTGCAGGTGTGGCGGCTGTCCGACCTCACGCTGCTGTCGACCGTCGCGCTCCCGGACGGACCGGCCGGCAACGAAGGGCTGCTCACGGCCGAGCCACGGCTGGCGGCCGATGGCCGTACGATGCTCGTCTCGACCTTCAACTGCGGCCTGTACCTCATGGAGGGGCTCGAGGGCGATGCACCGACGGGCCGCCTGGTGGCGTCGTTCCCGCAGAAGGAGGGGACCAACTGCGCCATTCCGTTCATCGTCGGGCGCTACTACCTGGTGACCGTCCCGGCGTGGCGCGCGGTGGTGGCGCTCGACATCTCCGACCCCGGCGCCCCGCGCGAGGTGAGCCGGGTGGCGTTAGGCGATGATGAAGTCCCCCACTGGATCTCCGTCTCCCCCGATCGCCGGCGCGTGGTGATCACGGGCTACAAGGCCCTGCAACATCGCGTGGTGATCGCGCGATTCGACTCGTCCAGCGGCGCCCTGTCGATCGACGAGCGATTCCGCGAGGAGGGGGCGAGCACGCCGGGCTTCCGCATGGATGACAAGAACTGGCCGCACGGCGGCTCGGCCAAGGGCGTGCCGCACGGGGCGGTGTTCAGCCGCCCCTGAAGTGACTAACTGACGCGGGAGGGAGCGGCTCCTGCCGCACCTCCGCCGAGCTCGCGACTGAGCGTCGTCGCCGCCCGCGCCACCAGCCCGTAGATCGAGAGCTGCGGATTGGCGCCCACGCTCGTCGGAAAGAGCGAGCCGTCCAGCACGCTCACGCCCTCCACATGTCGCAGGCGCCCGTGGGAATCGGTCACGCCTCGCCGCTCGTCGGCGGCCATGGCACAGCCACCCATCACGTGCGCGCTGACCAGCCGGGCGTGCGGGGGCCGCATGGCCAGCGCTGCGATCTGCGCCCGGGCGGCGGCAAGGCTTCGCACCGGGGTTCCGCGCTCATGAAACGGAATCACCACCTCCGCCCCAGCGGCAAACTGGATCTCGGCCATCACGGCCATGGTGCGGCGGGCGCTCTCCATCACGTAGCGCGTGAGCGGATAGTCCAGCACGGGAGCGCCGTCATCGCGCAGCCGCACCGTACCGCCCTGGCTTTCGTCGTGCAGGCCGTCACGCAACAGCGCCAGCACCACGTGCAGGTGCCGAAAGCGCTTCATGAAGCCGGCGTGCTCCTCGCCGAATCCGATCGCGGTGGACGCCATGAGCACGGGATGGACCGGCGGGACCTCGAGCTTGAAACCCATGGTGCCCGACGCGGCATCGGGCTCGTTCCAGTGATCGGTGTAGATGGACTGCGGTGCGCCAGCGAAGGCATCGACCGGGTGGGCGAAGAGCGCCGGCGAGATCGAAACCGGGTGCAGGAAGGTGCGGCGACCGATGAGCGAGTGCGGGTCCGGCACCTGGCTGCGCAGCAGCAGCGCCGGGGTGTTGATGGCGCCCCCCGCCAGCACGACGTGTCGCGCCCGAACGCGCAGCGCCTCGCGCCGACGCTCGCCTCCGGTTCGTTCCATGAGCGTCACCGCGAGCTCCGGCGCACGCCCCGGCCGCAACAACAGTCGCTCGGCGCGGGCGTGATACAGCAGCTCGGCCCCCCGGTCCAGTGCGGCCGGCAGGGTGGTCACCAGCATCGACTGTTTGGCGTTGGTGGGGCATCCCATGCCACAGTAGCCCAGGTCGAGGCAGCCGGACACGTTGCGGGGAATCACCCGGGCTGCAATCCCCAGCTTGGCCAGGCCATCGGCGAGCAGCTGGTTGTTGCGATTGGGCGGCGCCCCCCACGGCGCCACGCGCAGGCGCGCCTCCGTCCGCTCCCACCACGGCGTGAGCGCCATCTCCGTGAGGTCGGACAGCCCGAAGTGCTCCTGCCAGTACGCGAGCGTCGTGGCGGGAGTGCGGAACGACGACGTCCAGTTCACCACCGTCGTCCCGCCCACCGTGCGCCCCTGCAGGATGGTGATTCCCTTGTCCGCCGTCTTTCGTGCGGCGGACTCCTGGTAGAGCGCGGGATAGGCCTCGGATTCCCGCATGCGGAAGTCGGTGGACGAGACGAGCCCGCCCTCCTCGAGCATCAGGACGCGGAGCCCGGCAGATGCAAGAATCTCCGCCGCCGTCCCCCCTCCCGCGCCCGTCCCGACGATCACCACATCGGCCTCGAGCGTCACCAGGCGCTCCAGCGGGAGCCGGGCGCCGTCGGTGACGCGCCAGCCGCGCGCGATGCCGGCCGTGATCGGATCGGGAAACCGCGCCTGCGCGCCCGGGTTCATGCGCCACGCTCCAGCACCGGCGGCCCCGGGTAGCCGATGGCCGCCCAATGCGCGGGCTCGGCATACCACGCGGCGAAGGTCAGGTCATGGAGCGCCTGGTACGCGCTGACCAGGAGTGCGCTTCGGCTGAAGCGCCATCGCGCGAGGATCGCACCCGCCCGCGCACGGGTCACCACCGGCCAGGGGGCGCCGCTTCCCGCCAGGAGCAATCGCGCCACCCGCGCATCCAGCAGGCACGCCAACTGGTGCAGCTCCCGCTGCGCGTGCGGCGAGAGCGCTGCGATCGTCACCTCAACGCGCCGCAACGCCTCGTCGCCCATGGCGGCGGTCCATGCCCCGGGCGCCACGGCGCCGTCCAGCAGGGCGGGGATCATGGCCGCGAACAGCGCCCGGCCAGCGGGCGAAAGCGGGGCCGGGTGCGCACTACACGCGCGCAGCCGCCACTCACCCCAGGCGCCGGCCGCCGCCAGCGCCGCGGTCCCAAGGACGCCGGCCTTGATGAAGGTGCGCCGCGTGATCGGCATGTCTCGATGATGCGGCGGCGCGGCACGCGGCGATAGCCCGCGTCGCTCGCGCGCCGGCGGCCGTCGCCGCGGTCAGTGCGCGCCGAAGGTCTCCAGCGCCACGCGCAGCGCCTCGTGTCGGCGTGCGACGTCGGCCAGCGGTGTCCCGGTCGCGATTGCCTCCCACGCCTGCCGAATGCTCGCCGCCCCCGCTGCGGGCCCTAACGGGTGCGCGAAGATCCCTCGCCCGGGGACGAAGCCGAAGTCCACCGTGCCGAGCCGGCGGTATACCCCCTCCAGCGTGGCCGCCGAGTCGCTCCCTCCCGGCGCGGGGAGCGACGGACGGATGGAGCCCATGGGCTCCAGGCAGGCGCGCACGTTCTCCAGGACTTCCGCCTCCGGTGTCATCATGCGACCGCCGAATCCGGGCATGATGACGACGTCGGCGCCCGCCAGGCGTTGCAGCCGCGTGAGCACCCGGGAGTGCACGCCGTGCGACGGGACACGGCTCATCGCGGCGATGAGCGGGAAGTGCGTCACGATGGGAACGGTCGCGTGGCGGCGCAGCATGCGCACGCCGCTCAGCCCCACCGGCATGGCGTTCACCATGACCATCGTCGCGCCGCCAGACACCGCGGCGTCGTGCAGCGCGCCCAGCCGGTCCACCTCGTCGGTGATGTTCGCCAGGTATCCCTTGGGCGCGCCGGTCTCCCGTGCCGCACGGCGGCACGCCTCGCCCAGCATCGCCGCGCGCTCGGCCAGCGGAGACCAGGGAGCGTCGGCCAGCATCTCGTCGTCCTTGGCGACGTCCAGGCCGCCGAGCCACGCCTGGTACCCCAGCTCGGCGAAGGGAGCTGGCGGCAGCCCGATGTTTGGCTTGATCACGCCGAGGAAGAGCGGGCGGCCGAAGGCCTGCAGCTGGCGGCGCACCCCTTCGACGCCGAACTGCGGCCCCTCGAACTGCGCCAGGTAGGCGTGAGGAAACCGGATGTCCTCCAGCCGGAGCAGCGGGATGCCCGGGGCGAAGAAGGCCCCCTCGCCCAACACGGCGGAGAGCAGGTTGGGAAGGCGCGCGCCAAAGTTGCCGTGCGGGTGGGCGATGGTGACGCGGCAGGCGTGCACGGCGCTGCGCGGCGAGACCGCCAGCGGCGCCGAGAAGCCCTCGGGCTGCACGGTGGCGTCGAGCGCGATCACCCTGGCTGCAAAACGCGGGCGGAAGTCCTCGTCATGCCCCACACGCCGCCACTGTGCCGTGGACTGTTCGCTGGCCAGGTGCGCGGCCGCCGCGCGAGGATCGCCCGCGCACTCAAAGCGGTAGTCGAGCTCCAGGTAATCCTCGGGATCGAGCGTGTCGCCACGCGCGAAGAAGGCGTCGACGTCGTCGCGCGTCATCGTTCAGCCAACCGGCAGCAGGTGCAAGCGCACGTCGCGCCGCTCGCGTGGTCCATCCAGTTCCACCAGGAAGATCGACTGCCACCCGCCGAGCGCGAGGTCCCCATCAACGACCGCCATGCTCTCCGAGGCATT
>CAZVDJ010000369.1:0-4993 GCA_964626245.1 uncultured Gemmatimonadaceae bacterium | reverse complement strand
CGCGGTCGGGAGGCGGAACGGTCGGCGGCAATATTGGCCGCGTGACACCCCCTCGCAACCGCCGTGCCTCGGGCGCTCTCGATGGGCGCTGGGCGCCCAACCGCTCCCGCGGCCGCACTCGTCGCGCCGCCTGCGCACGTCGGCGCGGCTCCCGCGATCCGGGCCGCTCGCGGGGGACCTGCGCACAACGGGCCACCGCGCCTGTTCCAGACGCGATGGCCCGATGTTCGCCACCAGGTGCGCGGCGGCCGCCGCCTAACGCGAGGCGCCGGACAGGCGGGCGCGCAGCATGGACAGACGCTTGCGTACCGATCCGTCCATCACCGTATCGCCCACCTTCACCACCACGCCGCCCAGGATGGCGGGATTGACCTGCACGTGGGGGACGACCGTCTTGCCCAGGCGATCGGAGAGCTGCCGGGCAATCGCGGCACGGTCGGCGTCGCTCGCCTCACGGGCAAGCGTCACCTGCGCGTGCACCCGTCCTTCACTGGCATCCACCAGGTTGGCGAACTCCACCGCGATGTCCGGAATGAGCATCTGCCGGCGGTTGTCGACCAGCTTCTGGAGGAAGCGCACCATCGGGCGCGGCAGCGCCGTGGCGAAGGCCTTCTCCAGCGCGTTCTTCTTGTCGGCCGCGGCCACCTGCGGGGCGGCGAGGAAGTTCACCAGCCGCTGGTCCTGCTGCACCGCATCGGCCACGGCGTGAAAGGTCGCGTCCCACGCCTCCAGCGCGTTGGCTCTGCGCGCCAGCGCCAACAGCGCTTCCGCGTAGTTCCGCGCGATCGTCGAGTCGCGCATCTATCGCTTGCCTGCGGCCGGAATCGTCGCCAGGAAGTCCTCGACAAGCTTGCGGTTGCCGGCGTCGTCCAGGTTACGCGCGATGAGCTTTCCCGCACCCGCCAGCGCGAGGTCCACGGCTTCGCGCCGCAGGTCGGCGATCGCGCGCACCTTCTCGCCCTCCAGGTCGCGCTTGGCGCGCTCGAGCAGCTCCTGCTGCTGCGCCTTCGTCTCCTCGAGCATCGTCGACTTGAGCTTCTCCGCCGTCGCCCGCCCCTCGGCGATGTAGCGCTGCGCCTCGGCACGCGCGGCCTCGAGCTGCTGCTGCTGCTCCGCCAGGAGCTTCGCCGCGGCGTCGCGATCCTGCCGTGCCTGCGTGATGGCCGCCTCGAGCGCCGACTCGCGTGCCTCCACCGCTGCCACCAGCGGCTTGAACGCATAACGCGAGAGTACGAAGAGCAGGACGATGAAGATGAGCAACGTCCAGAACATCAACCCGCCGTTCGGCGAGAGGAGGTTCACCTTGCCCCCTTCCTCGGCGGCGAATGCCGTGCCCGGGGTGCTCAGGGCGAGGAGGGACGTGAGAATCAGTGTGCGCATGGCGAAGAAGAAACGGTGACGGGCACCGGTGATGTCCGAATGCGGCGGTCAGTGGCGCACCGCCGGCAGGGAGATGGAGCGGCCGCCCCTGGGGGGGCCGCTCCACCGGCGTGCCTAGAACTTGCCCTGGATCTGGAACGCGATCACGACGCCGAACAGCGCCGCACCCTCGATGAGGGCCGCGAGGATCAGCGCCGCCGTCTGGATACGGCCAGCGGCCTCGGGCTGACGCGCCATCCCTTCGACCGCGTGCGCGCCGATGTTGCCGATGCCGATGCCGGCGCCGATCACGGCGAGTCCGGCGCCGACCCCGGCACCGATGAGCGCGAGGCCCGTGTTGTTGCCGGCGGTCTCGGCCGCCGCCTGCAGGAGCGGAAACATCTCGATCATGGAAGTGTCTCGTGCCTAACGTTGAGGATCAGCGCCCCGCGAGGAACCATCCCTCGCCGCCTGTCACCGGACCCGGGGGCCCAACAGGCGTTGCCAGCCGCCCGGCTGGCTACCACACCGGCGTCGGAGCGACGCTCGCCGGCGATCGTTCGGTTGTGGAGGAGCCGGGGCGCCAGGAGTGATGCGCGCCGCGACTTCTCGTCTTCTGCCGTCTAGTGGTGCGCCTCGCGGATCTGGCCGATGAAGACCGACGCCAGCAGCGTGAAGATGAAGGCCTGCAGGAAG
This sequence comes from uncultured Gemmatimonadaceae bacterium, assembly GCA_964626245.1. Lineage (GTDB taxonomy): Bacteria > Gemmatimonadota > Gemmatimonadetes > Gemmatimonadales > Gemmatimonadaceae > SCN-70-22. The sequence goes on along the minus strand of CAZVDJ010000369.1, from coordinate 2,938 downwards.
GCGACGAACAGCTCGAGGAGCATGATGGCCACCGCCATCAGGAACGGCGCCGCGGAGACGGGCCCCGCAAAGGTGAAGATCAGTCCGATGAGCGCCAGCACGACGATGTGACCGGCCGTCATGTTGGCAAAGAGTCGGATGGCGAGCGCGAACGGCTTGGTCAGCTTTCCGATCATCTCGATCGGCGACATGATCAGGAACATCGGGATCCGCATGTAGAGCGGCAGGTCCTTGTTCCAGTACAGGATCGTCGAGAGATAGTGCACGCCCTGCGCACGCATGCCCGCCACCTCCACCACCACGAACGTGATGATGGCCAGCGTCGCCGTGACGGCGATGTTCCCCGTGGCCGTCGACCCGTAGGGAACGAGGCCGAGCAGGTTGGCGGTGAGGATGAAGAAGAAGATCGTCAGGAGGAACGGAACGAAGCCGTTCCCGTGGTGGCCGACGTTAGGCAGGATGACTTCGTTGCGCAGGTACAGCACCATCGCCTCGAGCCCCGCGGCGAATCCCTTGGGACGGCCGACCTCATGGTGGTGCCGCGCGTGCGAACGCGCCGTCCCGACGAGGATGACCGTCACGAGCAGCGCCGCGAGGAGCATCATCACCATGTGCTTGGTGGGCGAGAGGTTGACCTCCCAGGCCCCGAGCTTCACCGGCGCCCACAACGGCTCGCACCCGTGCTCGCCGACGTGGCGCCCGAGGCAGATCTCCTTGTAGAACGGCGGGAAGACCGACGGGATCTCCATGTGGTACCCGTCGGTGATGTGCGGCATGATGATGTCGACCTTCTCGGCCTCGGCAGCGGCGGGCGCATGGGCCTCCTGCGCGGCCACGGATCGGACGAACGACGGCTGCGTGGCGCCGAGGGCGCCAAGCGCGAGGGCCAGCAGGAGCGGACGAGGCGCTCTCATGTCTTCAGGAACAGGGGTTCAAGCAAGGTCGACGCGAACAGGAACACCGCCATGCTGATCATCGCCGCCGGGTTGGCCAGCGCGAAGGCCTTTACGACGACCAGCACGTACACCGCAAACACGAGAAAGCGGAGCACGGCCCCGATTCCCCAGCCGGCGATCACGTTCTTGCCCGCCGAGAGGCGGACGATCGCGAACGCCAGCAATTGCACCACGAACGCCACCACCGCGCTGATCATGATGGCCTGCTGCTGCGCCGGACCGCGGTAGACCAGCGACAGCACCCATCCGGCCGCGCCGATGACCAGCGCACCAACGATGGCAAACATCCCGAGCGTCCTCATTTCCGCCGAGCCTCTTCCTCGCGTCGCACGTCAGCCATGAGCCGCCGGTAGAGACTGTAGAACGCCGCGCCCGCTCCCGTGAAGACGCCGACCAGCAGCCCCCACGGCTCGGTGCCGAGCTTCCGGTCCACCCACTGACCGGCATACAGGAAGACCACCACCGAGGCCGCGAACTGCAGTCCGGCGCCCGCGTGCCGAGCCGCGGACCGCGCCGCTCGGGCGTCCGCGGAATCGTCAGGCTTTCCCGGCGCGGACTTCGGCGAATCCCCACTCATTCGGGCGGGGAATCTAGGAGTTTGTGAAATTTTTCGCAAGCGAACGACCGGGCGATTGATTAGCAATATCTAACGTGAAGCATGTGGCCGGAAGCGCCTGATTTTCTTCGAGTTATGAGAACGGTCACTCTTGACGATCCGGTCAGGCCGCCTTAGTGTTTCGCCGCGTCGCCTCGGTCGTCTTTTTTCCACACGCGTACCACCGTCACAGAAAAGGTCCCGCGCATGTCACCGCGCGCAGCGCTGCTCTCCGTCGTCGCCCTCGCCCTCAGTGCCGCCAGCTCACTCGCTTGCGGCCCGCGGTCGCGCACGACCGAATCCGCAGCCACCAAGCGTGTCACCGGCGGCCCCCCGGTCGCGTCGTCGCTCGACGTGCAGGCCAGCGGCGACGTTCGCTTCGCCTTCCACATCACGAATCACGCGGCGAAGCGGCTCGAATTGACCTTCCCCGACGGACTCACGCACGACATCTCGGTGGTCGATGCCGATGGGCGCGAGGTGTGGCGGTGGAGCGAGGGGCGCATGTACACGCAAACGCTGCAGAACCGCATCCTCGACGCGGACGAGACGCTCTCGTACCGCGCGGCATGGCGTCCCGAGACGTTGCACGGGACCTTCACCGCGGTCGCCTCGCTGCGCAGCGACAACTACCCCCTGGAACAGCGCGTTCGCTTCACCCTCCCCTGACGGCGGCGACCTGACGCGCCTGCGCCTCCTGGCCGCACGCACGACGTCCCGGTAGCTGCCTGTTCACGGCGCACGCCAACGCGAGGTGCGCCGTTTGCGTTTCCCACGGGCGGCTCATCCCGCCGCCCCCGCTCCCTGACGCGCGGATGCTTATTGTCAGGCCGGGTGCGAATTAGCTTCCGGCGACTTTCTCCCAGGATCTGGCGTGGGGACCTCGAACCAATTGCAGACACAGCACGACGAGCGCGACCTCGAACTGCTCAAGAAGCTCAGCATCGCGCGCAAGGCGATCGTCCAGCAGATCGGGCGGCGCATCATCGGCCAGCAGGAGGTCGTGGAGAACCTCGTGGCCGCCATCCTCGCCGGCGGCCACGTCGTCATCGTGGGCGTTCCCGGACTCGCCAAGACGCTGCTCGTGCAGACGGTCGCCGAGGCGCTCGACCTCTCGTTCTCGCGCGTGCAGTTCACGCCCGACCTGATGCCCGGTGACATCACCGGCACCGAGCTGCTGGAGGAGGATCATGCCACGGGACGTCGCGTCTTCAAGTTCGTGAAGGGGCCGGTCTTCGCGAACGTGGTGCTGGCCGACGAGATCAACCGCGCCCCGCCAAAGACGCAGTCGGCCCTGCTCCAGGCGATGCAGGAGCGCACGGTGACGGTGGCTGGGCTGACGCACAAGCTCCCGGCCCCGTTCTTCGTGCTCGCCACGCAGTACCCC
>CAZVDJ010000368.1:0-5009 GCA_964626245.1 uncultured Gemmatimonadaceae bacterium | reverse complement strand
CACCTCGCCCTCCAGGCCGGCCCACTCCGATTCGCTCAGTCGCTCCGGGACCAGGAAGGCCTTGAGCCGCGGCAGCGGGTCGCGGCGGGCGTCGGCCGCGATCTCGGCGTCGCTGCGGTACCCCTTCTGGTTGTCGGGGCCCGAGTGCGACGACAGGCGAGGAACCGTCAGCCGCACCAGCGCCGGTCCGTGCCCCGCGCGCACGTGCGCCACGCATGCCCCGATCAGCGCGGCCGCCTGTGCCGGATCGGTGCCGTCGCCATCGCGCACCATCAGGTTGCCGAACGCGGCCAGGTTCCTGGCGATGTTGCCGCCCGGCGTCTGCATCTCACCCTTGACCGAGATGCCGAGGTTGTTGTCCTCCACGTAGAACAGCATGGGGAGCGACAGCGTGGTGGCCATGGTCAGCGCCGACCAGAAGCCGTTCGTGGCCACCGACCCGTCGCCCCCCAGCGACACCGCCATCGCGCCACGCCAGCGCTCGTCGCGCAGCGTATCGCGGTGATACAGGATCGACTGCGCCCATCCCGCCGTGGGCGTGTACTGCGATCCCACGTCGCCCGACATCGGCAGGACGGTCGCGCCACTCCACCCGGGAAGGTTGCACACCACGCCGATGTCGCGCCCGTCGCTGAAGCCGCCGGAGCGACCCAGCGGAGAGCCGAGCGCGTCCTCGACGCTCAGCCCCAGTGAGAGCAGGAGCGGACGCGAGCGATAGTACGCGCCGGCCGCGTCGTGCGGGTGGGTCAGGAAGCTCCCCAGAATCGCCTGCGCCATGTCATGCCCGCGCGCGGAGAACTGGTACAGCACGACATGATCCTTCGGGACGTTGGCGCGATTCCGGTTGGTCTGTTCCTCGGAGTCATCCAGTGCGCGCGACACCAGCGTGTGATACGCAATGCGCCGCCAATCCACGCTGGCCGGGATGGACGGGAGGGCCGTCGGTTCGGCGTTGGTCGAGCCGCCGGCCGCGCCGTCGGAGCGGCTGGCGGAGGCGCCGGCGCGTGGCTTGGAGGCGGAGCGCGGTGCGCTCGAGGACGAAGAGGAACGCGGCATCGGGATGCGCGGAGCTGGCAGATGACGAAGTGGGCGCCCGAGCTTCAGTGTGCCAAACATGCGGTGGCGGCGCCTGAGGAAGCACGCCCGAAGCCGGCGCGCGAAATCTATCGGAGGGGGCATCCCCCGGGAGCATGACGACGTCTCGCCACATCGAACGTGCAGTCTCCCGCGCGCCGTGACACATTACCCCCGCGAGCCACCCCCCTCGCGCAGTTCCCGGCACCGCGAAGAGGCCTCCACTTCCGGCCAAGGAAACGTCCGCTGTGCGGCTCCTCCTCCAATCCGCGCGTCTCGGCAGCTCCCGCGTCCGTTCCCTCTCCGTGTCCGCCGTCTCTGCCGTCTCCGCCGCCTCCACCGTGGCCATCACCACCCTTCGCCGTCACCGAGCCGCCTGCGTGCTGGCGATCGCGGGCGCCCTGACGCTCGCTGCCACGTCGCTCCACGCCCAGAAGGTCTCTCCGGTCCGCCCCGGCACGCGTCCGGTCGCCACGGGTGCGGGAGTCCCCGCGTCGCTCACCGCCGCCGAGCGAACGGCGTGGTTGCGCCTCCTCAGCGCCGAGGACTCACGCGCGCCCGGCGCCGGGGAGTTGGGCGCCATCGTCGACGCGCTCGACGATCCATCGCCAACCGTCCGGCGGATCGCCGTCCGTGCCCTGGGCCGGCTGCAACGGCCCTCGCTGCTGGATTCCATCAACGACGCGCTGGTGGACCGGGACCCCAAGGTTCGACTCGAGGGCGTGAACGCGATCGGCCAGGCGATGCAGGGGGCGCGCGCGATTGCCGCAACCTCACCCGAACGGCGCCAGCTGCTCGACGAGGCGGTGGACATGGTCGTGCGCACGGCCGAGCGCTTTCCCGATCCGCAGCTGCTTGGCGTGGCCGCGCGTACGCTGGGCCGCCTCCCGTACGCGGACAGCGTCGTCCCCCGAGAGGTGGAGCGCGTGATCGTGGAGATCGGCGACCGGGCAGGAGCCGCGGGGCGTCCGCTCGTGCGCTCCGATGATCGGGTCGCCTTTGGCGTGATGCACGGCCTGTACTCGCTCGCGCGCGCTCGCCGCGCCATTGGATCGCCGTCGGAGCGGTCGCTGGCGGCCATGCGATGGGCCACCACCTTCGGGATAGAAGAACCGTTCGGTCCGCGGCCGCCGTCGGCGGGGGTTCCGGCCGAGGCATCGGCGCGCGTGCGGCGGCTCGCCTACCTGGGGCTGGCCGCCGCGGGCGATACCTCCCTGGAGCTGACGCGCCGCGCCGCCCGAGATCCGGACGAGCAGGTCAGGCGGCTGGCGGTCGTCTGGTCGGCGGCGCTCAAGGACGCCGAGTCGCGGCGCGCCGTGGTGGGCACCGCCCTGCGCGACCCCTCGTTCCTGGTGCGCTTCGAAGCGGTGCGCGCCTATCGCGCCCTGCCGGCACCCAAGGCGTGCACGCCCCTCATCACCGCCACCTTCGACGCCAACCCGCACGTGCAGCTGGCGGCGATCGACGGGTTGGGCGGCGGGTGCGACGACCACGCCGTCGCCGCCGACACGCTCTTGCGGCTCATCGACACGCGCAACGCTCAGCACGCCATTCGCCCGCGCGGCGGCGTGAGCTGGCACGCGCACGCGCACGCGCTGGCGGCGCTGGCGCGAGTCGCCCCGGCCGCCGCGATTCCGCTGTTGCGCCGCGACGCACGACATCCGCTCTGGCAGGTTCGGCTCTACGTGGCGCGGGCGGCGCTGGCGGTCAAGGACACCATGACGCTCACCGCGCTCGCCTACGACCCCGATGGCAATGTGCGCGAGGCGGCGCTCGAGGGAATCGCGGCCACGGTGGGGCACGTGGCCGATCGCGTCTTCGCGGCGGCGCTCTCGGCGAAGGACTACCAGGTGGTGCTGCAGGCGGCGCAGGCGCTCAAGGGAGCGCCGATCCCCGACTCGGTCGTCCCCGCCATCATGTCGGCGCTGGAGCGGTTGACCGCCGAGCAGCGAGAGAACTCGCGCGATCCGCGCCTCGCCCTGCTCGACCGCCTTGGGGAGCTGGGGAACGCGCGGTTGGCGCCGCGCCTGGCGCCGCTCGTGGCGGACTTCGACTCCACGGTGGCGCAGCGTGCCGCCACGATCATGGAGCGCTGGACGCTGCGGCGCGTGGCGGCCACTCCCAGGCTGCTGCCGCGCCCCAACGACCAGGTGGCGAACGTGCTGGGAGGTGACCTGCGCCTGCTCGTGAAGATGTCGGCCTCCAGCGGCGGCGGGTCGTTTGTCGTGCGGCTTCTCCCCGACGAGGCGCCGGCCACCGTGGCGCGCATCGTTCGGCTGGCGCGGGCCGGCTACTACGCGGGGCTCACCTTCCACCGCGTGGAGCCGACGTTCGTGATCCAGGGCGGGAGCCCCGCCGCCACGGAGTACGTGGGCGACGGCCCGTTCATGCGCGACGAACTGGGGCTCACGAGCCACCTGCGCGGCACGCTGGGAATCTCCACACGTGGGCGCGACACCGGCGATGCACAGCTCTTCGTGAACCTGGCGGACAACGTTCGCCTGGACCACGACTACACCGTCTTCGGCGAGATCATCCAGGGACGCGACGTGGCCGAGGGGATCCTCGAGGCAGACGTGATCGAGCGCGTGGACGTGGTGCGGGCGCGGTAGCCGAAAGGGGCAGGCGAGCACGGCTGTGCCCTAGTAATTGGAAGCCGGTCCCGGCTTGACGCCGGTCGACGATGGCGTAGGATCAACGCGCGGGCACCTCCGGCTGCCGTCACGACGACCCTCTGGTTTCCCGCCAGCGCGGCGCTGCACGTCCCCCTGCCTCGCTGCCCGCCGACCTCGTCGTCCCACCCGGAGGTCTCCCATGTCCCGCCACACTCCCCTCCTGCCGCGGGGCGTCACGCTCGTGGCGCTCCTCACCCTGGCGCCGGCGTTTCGCGCCCAGGTCGTCGCGCAACCGCCATCGGGTCCATCACGCCCCGCCGTGGTGTTCCTCGTGCGCGAGGTCGTGAAGCCCGGCCACGATGCCATGCACCTGCGCCACGAAGCGGAGTGGGCCGCCGCGCTCAGTCGCGCGGGGGTCAACACTCCCTCACTGGGCATGGTGTCGACCAGCGGCGCGAGCGAGGCGTGGTGGATGCTGGCCTATCCGTCGTTCGACGCCATGGGCAAGGACCAGGCGGCGATCTCCTCGGGGCCCGGCGCGGCGGTCATGGAGAAGTTCGGCGCGACCGACGCCGCCCACATCGACAGCTGGCGCTCGATGACGCTCGCGCTGCGCCCGGACCTGAGCAAGGGAACGCCGTCGAACATGGCACTCGCGCGCGGGATGGAAGTCACCACCTGGCGCATCCGGCCCGGCCACGATCCGCAGTTCGTGGAGACGACGAACCTCTATGCCGCGTTGGCCCAGCGCGCGAACGTCCCGGTGCAATTCGCGACGTACGACGTGGCGGCGGGAGGGGCATGGGGCACGTATCTCACCTTCACCGCCATCTCGTCAGCGGCGGACTTCGACCGCATGCAGGCCGAGTCGCAGAAGATCTTCGGGGCGGCCACGGCGGAGGAAATGGCGCGCCTGAATGCGTTCCTCAAGGAGAGCGTGATGTCGGCCGAGACGAATCGCTTCATGTTCGACCCGAACATCAGCATGCCGCCCGAGCCGTTTCTTGCGCAGGATGCCGCCTTCTGGACCCCGTCCTGGAAGAAGGCCGCCGCGCGCCCCGCGGCGCGTCGATAGCGAATCGCCGGGCGCTCTCGCCGCCTTCGCGCCCGGCCGCTTAGCTTTCCCGCCACGCCCGTCCCGCCGCGTCAGGCGCGGCGGGATGGGACGACTCGCGCCAGGGAACGCGGCATGACCGACTCGACAATCCTTCACGCGGTGACCGACGGGGTGATGCGAATCACCCTCAACCGTCCCGACGTCCTCAACTCCTTCGACCTGGCGATGGGCCGCCAGATGCAATCGGCGCTCGACCTCGCGGC
>CAZVDJ010000367.1:0-5027 GCA_964626245.1 uncultured Gemmatimonadaceae bacterium | reverse complement strand
CCGGGCAGGTGTGCGCCGACTCGCTCGGCCACCGCATCTACTCGGGCATCGGCGGCCAGATGGACTTCATTCGCGGCGCTGCGCGCTCGCGCGGCGGCAAGCCGATCATCGCCCTCCCGTCGACGGCCGCCGGCGGGCGCATCTCGCGCATCGTTCCACAGCTCTCACCAGGCGCCGGCGTGGTGACCACACGTGGCCACGTGCACTGGGTCGTGACCGAGTACGGTGCCGTGAACCTGCACGCGCTCTCGATTCGCGAGCGCGCGGACGCGTTGACCAGCATCGCCCACCCCGACTTCCGCGCCGAGCTGCGGCGAGACGCAACGCGGGGTACCTGAGCGAGACCAGAGGACCGCCGTGCCCTCTACCCTCGTCCTCTCCTCTTTCGTCGTGTTGTCCCGAGGTCGGCTGGCGTTCAGTAGTTCGTGAACAGCAGTCGATTAGGCGAGCCGCTCCCCGGGTTGGTGACCTTGCCCATGGTGGCGTTGGCGATGAGGGCACTCGCCACGGCAGCGGGTGACGCCGACGGGTTGCCCTTCAGGTAGAGCACCACGACACCGGTCACGTGCGGCGAGGCCATCGACGTGCCGCTGAGCGTGCTGATGGCCGAGTTGCTGGTGTGCCACGCGGAGGTGATCGACGAGCCCGGTGCAAAGAGGTCGAGGCAGGTCCCGAAGTTGGAGTAGCTCGCACGCGCATCGGTCGACGTGGTGGCGCCCACGGTGATCGCAATGGGTACGCGTGCCGGCGAGTAGTTGCATGCGTTGGAGCTGGAAGCCCCCGCCGCCACGACGAACGTGACGCCCGCCGAAACAGCGCTGGTCACGGCATTGTCCAGCGCCGCCGACGCACCGCCGCCAAGGCTCATGTTGGCCACCGCCGGCCTCACATGATTCAGGCGCACCCAGTCGATTCCGGCCACCACACCCGAGGTGGAGCCACTCCCCGCACAGTTGAGCACGCGCACGCCGTGGAGCGTCACTCGCTTGGCAACACCGTACGTCGTTCCGCCCACGATGCCGGAGACGTGCGTGCCGTGTCCGTTGCAGTCCTGGGGCGTGTTGTCTCCATCCACCAGGTCGCGACCGGCCCCCACGCGCCCGGTGAACTGTGTGTGCGTGGCGAGGATGCCCGTGTCGATGATGTAGGCGTGCACCCCCGCTCCGGCACGCGCATAGGTGAAGCTGTTGGAGAGCGGCAGGTTGCGCTGGTCGATGCGATCCAGCCCCCAGGGGGCGGGCGATTGCGTGGCAGCAACGGTCACCACCTGGTCCTGCTCCACGAACGCCACGCGTGGATCGCGCGCGATGCGGGCGGCCTCTTCCGCAGTCAACTCGGCGGCAAAGCCGCTGAGCACCGCGTTGTACTCGTGGTGCACCCGTCCTTCTTCCACGCCAAGCGCGCGCGCCACGGCCGCGGCGCGCGTCACGCCGGGGGCCTCGCGCAACACGACGATGTACGACCCGGGAATGAGGGCACCGGCCGTGGCGGGGGACGGCACGAGCGGCGCCTCCTCATCCTGCGAATGCAGCAAGTCGTTAGGGGCTGCCACACGCTCCGCCGGGTCGACACAGGCCGAGAGGAGAAGCAGCGGAATGACACTTCGCACGACTCGCGTCATGGTGCGACTCCGGGTGGGGGGTGAGTGCGTGGAGGGCACAGCCGGATCACCCGCCGCAACCATCGCGACGCCGGTTCGTCTTCGCAAGGCTTCCGCCGCCCCACCTCACTCTACCTCAACCAGCCCCATCCACGCACGGCGACGCTCTCGATTCGACGCTCACGACGCCGTAGGCAGGAAGAAGACGAGAGGTGACCCGTGCCGGCCCCTCTCGTCTTCTCGTCTTCTCGTCTCTGCTCGTCTTCCGCCCTATGGCATCGACACCACGGGAAGCTTGGAGATCCCGCGCTCCTTCTTCTGCTTCTCGACCATCTTGGCCACGTCGTCGAGCATCTTCTTGGCGTCGAAGACGATCCCATCCTTGATCGTCCACTTCACGCCGCCCACCCGTTCCATCTGCCCGGTCTTGTCGTTGAGGCGCAGGTGGCCCGTGCCGTACAGCACCTTGAAGTTGTTGATCGGGTTCTCCCCCACGATCGCCAGGTCGGCCAGCATGCCGGGGCGCACGACCCCCATTTCGATCGGCTTGCCGTTGGCCTTGTTCAGCTCCTGCGCCGCATGCAGCGTGGCGCCGCGGATCACCTCCAGCGGGTGGAACCCCGCTTCCTGGAAGTTCTCCAACTCCTCGATGTAGGAGAAGCCGTACGTGTTGTAGATGAAGCCCGCGTCCGTGGACGGCGTCACGCGCCCGCCCATGTTCTTGTAGTCGTTGATGAACTCCATCCACACGTTGTAGAAGCGGCGCCAGGCCACCTCATCCCACGTGGTCCAGTCGAAGAAGTACGCGCCGTGGTTGGCGCGGTTGGGCGTGTAGAAGTCCCACAGCGACGGCAGCGTGTACTTCTCGTGCCACTCCGCCGTGCGCCGATACATCAGGTTCCGCCCCGACATGTACGTCGTCATCGTCGGGTCGAGCGTGGCGTCGTACTTCTTGAGCGTATCCAGGAAGGCGTACCACTTGGCGCTCTTGGGCTTCACCAGCGACCACTGCCGCGCCACCTGGCCAAACCGCCACTGCTCGTCCGAGTAGTTGTAGTCGGCGGGATACGGCTGGATCTGCGTCCCCTCGTACATCGACTCGAAGATGCCGTAGAAATGCGTGACGGCGCCCAGGCCGAGGCGCACCGCCTGCATGGCGTTCATGTTCGGCACCCCCGTCTGCTGCAAGTGCGCCGTGGAGCCGAGTCCCAGCTTCTTCGCCTCGTCCATCAACGCCGCCATGATCTCGGGCTCGTGTGCCCCGACCTTGAGCCCGTCGATCCCCTGCGCCTTGGCCCAGCGCACCCACTCGCGCGCCTTGTCCGGCGTGGTGATCTGTCCCCCCGTCCATCCCCGTCCCGATCCCGGGCGCTGGTAGTTCACGAGGCGCGGCGCGGTGATCTCGTTGGCGGCCGAACGCTTGGCCTCGCTCAGCGACCACTCGAAGCCGCCTAACGGCACGCCGCGCACCGTCGTGACCCCGTGCGCCAGCCAGAGCTTGTAGCAGTACTCGGCATCCGGCGCCTTGGGCTTGCCGCAGGTGTGCACGTGCAGGTCGATGAGCCCCGGCATCACGTACATCCCCGTGGCGTCGATCTCGCGCGCCGGTCCCTTGGGGCGACGCGCCTCGTTGATCGGCAGGCCCGGATAGCCCACGTCGGCCACCTGCGTGATGCGATTGCGCTCGATGACGATGTCCACCGGCCCACGCGGGGGGCCCCCTTGTCCATCGATGAGCGTCGCGCCACGGATGATCAGCTTGTCGAACGGCCCCTCGCCCTCGCCCCGCCGCGGGGCAGGATCCGCATCCTGCGCCATCACGGGCGCGGCCCAGGCGGCGGCCACCGCGGCGCCCAGGATCCCTACGAGTGCACGAGTCCTACGCGATGTCATGTCCTCAGCTCCGTGTAGATGAACGCCTCGATCACCACCGACAAAACGTCGGCACTCCACCCGACTGGCGGGGTAGCACCGTCGCGCCCCAACGTTGGGGGCGGCCTCACGCGCCCCGGTCCTCGGGGCCGCGGCGAGCGCCCCAACATACGGGGCAGCCTCCGAGATCGTTAGATTTTCCGCTGCGCCGTCCGTGCCGCAGCACCCACGCGCCCGGCTGTCCGCCGAACCTCACACGCCGTCTCTCCTCGATCACTCGCGAACCACTCCACTCATGCGCCGCTCCCTGTCCACTGCCCTCGCCCTGGTCGCGCTGCTTGCCGTCGCCGCCACTCCCGTCGTCGCGCAGCAGCACCAGCACGGCGCCAAGGCCGATACCGGCAAGGCCAAGACCATGAAGCACGACATGGCCGGCGGCCATGACATGAAGGGACACATGGCCTCGCCCTGGAAGGAGATGGACGCCTTCCACGCCGTCCTCGGAGGCACCTTCCATCCTGCAGCCGACAAGGGGGATTTCGCCCCGCTCAAGGCGAACGCGCAGGCGCTCGCCGACAAGGCTGCGGCGTGGGCCGCCAGCACCGCTCCGGCCGCGTGTGCCACCGAGGCCAACAAGCAGGCGGTCGCCAAGGTCGCCAGCAGCACCTCCGACCTCGCCGCCAAGGTCAAGGGCGGAGCGGCCGACGCCGAACTCAAGGCGGCCATCACCGCCATTCACGACACCTTCGAGACGGTGGAGCATGCCTGCCCGCCCGGCGGCATGAAGGGGATGAAGCACTAACCGCGGGAAGCCAGTGCCCCCGCGGAGCCCCCTCCTCCTCGCCGGCATCGCCTTTCTCGCCGCCGCCTGTGCGCAGGCGACGGCGAGGACCGGTGACCCCACCACCGCCGGCGCGACGCGCGCCGGCGGCAGCAGCGCGATCAGCGGCAACGGCAACGATGGCGAGACCGTCGCTCCGGCACGCGGACACCTGGTGGTCGTCGGCGGGGGACAGATCGCGCCCGACATCATGCAGCGTTTCATCGCACTCGCCGGCGGTCCCGATGCCCCCATCGTCGTGATCCCGACGGCCGGCGAGGATTCGACGTATCCCGCCAATTGGGCCGGACTGGCGCTCCTCACGAGAAACGGCGCCCGCAACGTGAGCGTCCTCCACACGCGCGACCGACGGCTGGCCGAGGGTGACTCGTTCGCCACCGCCATCCGCCGCGCGCGCGGAGTCTGGTTTCCCGGCGGACGTCAGTGGCGACTCGTCGACTCCTACCTCGGGACAGCGACCGAGCGGGAGTTGCACGCCCTGCTGGCCCGGGGCGGCGTGATCGGCGGGACGTCCGCCGGCGCGTCGATCCAGGCCAGTTACCTCGTGCGCGGGGCACGCGAGGGCAACACCGTCATGATGGCGCCGGGTTACGAGCAGGGCTTTGGCTTCCTGCGTGGCGTCGCCGTGGACCAGCACGTCTCCGCCCGCAAGCGCGAGCGGGACCTGCAGCAGGTCGTCTCGGCCCGGCCGTCGCTATTGGGGCTGGGGCTGGA
>CAZVDJ010000366.1:0-5036 GCA_964626245.1 uncultured Gemmatimonadaceae bacterium | reverse complement strand
GCGGGTCCTTGAGGAACTCGATGATCTCCTGCAGCTCGACCTTGGCCTCGTCGCAGCCGGAGACGTCGGCGAAGGTCACCTTGGGCGTGTCGCCCGTGAGCAGCTTCGCCTTGGACTTGCCGAACGAGAACGCCTTGGCGCCGCCCGCCTGGATCTGCCGGAAGAGGAAGATCCAGATGCCGAAGAGCAGGACGTAGGGGAGGATATTGAGGAAGATCGTCCCGGGATGCGTGCGCGCCTCCTGCGCGTCGATGACGACGCGCTTGTCGCGCAGCGCACTCACTTCCTCGGGGTTGTCGGCCATGGGGAGCTTGACGGTGAACTTCTTCACCTCGCGCCCGTTGACCATGATCTTTTGCGAGAACTCACCGGTGACGGTCTGCCCGGCCCGGATGGTCGCGCGCGAGATGTTTCCGCGCTCGAGCTCCGTGCGATAGTCGGAGTACGTGACCTGCGTGGCAGGCTCGCCCTTCGCACCGGAGAACTGGATCACCGCGACGGGGATCAGGATCACGAGGATCCAGAAGGAGAGCCCCTTCGAGAAGCGACCCCAGTTGAACTGCTTCTTGGGAGGAATCGGCGGCATGATGTCGGGTCCTGGTTACTGCAAGCTCGCAATGTAAGGCAGGTGCCGGAAGCTCTCGGCGTGGTCGAGGCCGTATCCGACGAGGAACTCGTGGGGCGCGTCGAAGCCGGTGAACTTCGGCGGATACTGCAGGTGCGTGGAGACGTGCTTGTCGAGCAGGGCGCAGACCTCGAGCGAACGCGGCTGGCGCGCCCGCAGCAGCTCCACCACCCGGCTCAAGGTACGTCCCGAATCCACAATGTCCTCTACCAGCAGAATGTGCTTCCCGGCGAGCTCGGTTTCCGGATCATACACCAAACGGACGAATCCGCTCGACACGGTCTCGTTCCCGTAGGACGAGACGACGAGAAAGTCGACCGACAGCGGCCGGTGAATGCAGCGCACGAGGTCGCTGAGGAAAATGAAGCTCCCCTTGAGCAACCCAAGGACGAGGAGGTCGCCCTCGGGATACGCCTCGGTAATCTCGCGGCCAAGGGCGGCCACGCGCGACGCGATCTCGTCGGCGGAAAAGGCGATTCGCTTGACGGCGCGCCCTTCGAGCCGGGGGTCAGCCACGGAGACGTTCACAGACGATGCAGACTCGCGGCCGGCCGGGCCGCGCGGTTGCCGCGAGGCCGCGGCGCACTCCGGGAATCCAGACAATCTCGCCATCGAGCACGATCACGGGCCACCCCTCACGATCCACCGCAGCCACGCGCTCGTCGGCGAAGAAGCGCTTGACCCGGCGCGCCAACCCGCCTGACGAGACCATGCGGTCGCCGTCCCGCCAGGCACGGACCTCGACCTCGCCGTCGGCGGGAAGCCACGCGCTCCATGCCTCGCTCGCGGAACCACTGGCGAAACCACCGGCGGAACCGGCTGCGGAACCGCTGGAGGAATCGCTGGCCCGATCGATCGCCCGATCGCTGGAAATCGGACGCCCGACGCCGAGGTACCCCTCGATCGGACGAAAGCGCCAGGGGCCAAACCTCGTCTCCGCCCCCGTGCCCAGACGTGCAGAATGCCCCGCGAGTTCCAACGGACGTCGCCGCAGCTCGATGGCGTCACCTCGATGAACGGCCTCGAACCCTCCAGCGAGCGGGATGCGACCGCCGCGTCGCCCTTCCGCGCTGAAGCGCGCCAGCCGCGTCGTCCCCCGCCAGTCCAGCGCAACGCCACCCTGCTCGGCGATCGACTGCCAGAGCAGCGCGCGCGCGTCGAGCGGCCAGTCGGCCGCCGTGACGGCGCGCGCCAGCACATAGCCGGGGCGTGCCTCCACCAGCAGCGGGCGGACAACCGTCGCGCAGTCGGCGCGTAGCGTGGCGGCTCGATCGGCCAGGGCGAGCAGCTCCTCGCCCAGCGAGGGACGCTGGGCCTGCAGCGCGGGGAGCAGATCGTGTCGCACGCGATTGCGGAAGAAGGCCCGGTCGCGGTTGGTGGCATCCTCCACCCAGTCCAGGCGAAAGTGCTCCGCGTAGGCCAGCACGTCGGCGCGCGTGACGTCGAGGAGCGGACGCACCACCTCCGACGGCGCGCGCAGGGCGCTGAGCCCGCGGGCCCCGGAGCCGCGCAGGATGCGCATCACGATGGTCTCGAGGTGATCGTCCCGCGTGTGCGCCGTGACGACGACGCCGTTGTGCGCGCGCGCCACGGCGCGCAGGAAGCGCCACCGCGCGTCGCGCCATGCGGCCTCACCGCGAGCTGCGCCGAGCATGCGCTGCGCGTGCGTGGGCAGCCCCCACGCGCGGGCCCACCGCTGCACGTGCGCCGCCGCCTCGCGCGCTCGCGGGCCCGTGCCGTGATCGAAGGTGGCCACGACGACGCGCCCGTCGCGACCGTGTTCCCCGGAATGCGCGGCGGCGTGCAGCAGGACCATCGAGTCGGCCCCGCCGGAGACGGCGAGGACGAATCGGTCGCCGCCCGTCAGGCGGGAACGAATCGCCTCGGTGACACGCTCAACCGGCGTGGAGGGTCGAGGCTCGGGGATCGTGCGAATCGTGGCCTGCATCCGTCGAAGGAAGCGCCTCGCGTGCAACGCGCGGCGGCAGCATGCGCCCCATCACGACCTCCCGCAATCTAGACGATGCGCGGCGAGAAGCGCCCTCCTGCCCGTTCGCGTTCGACAGTGCCGAGCGAGGCGATCCTGCGCCGCGCTAGCCGGGCGGCACGGGCTGGTGGGCGGCGCAGCGCCCAGCTAGCTTGCCGCATCGATTTCGCCCCCTTCCTGATCGAGGACGCATCGTGGAGCACGCTTCTCCCCTTGGCACCCTGTGGGCCGGGCTCGGGCTCGGCGCCTTCTACCTCGCGCTGACCTGGGTCAACCTGCTGCTCGGGCACTTCCTTACCCCGCTCTTCCTCATCCCGCTCACCTGGCTCCAGGACGCGGTGCAGGCGAAGAAGGCGTAGGTCGCCCCATCCGTCGGGCCAGCGCGCGACGATCCGACAAGTCATCAGATGCGATGCGTGGGACGAGAGCTTTCTCGTCCCACGTCGCGTTGCACCCCCCGGTGGGTCGCGCCCGGCCACGCGGATGGGCCGTGGGGCGGTACGGACGGAGAGGCGACGGAAGGCGCCTCACATCCGGAGTGTGCGCCACGTCCGACCGAGCGCGACCGCAGGCGATGTATACTCGGTGGACTCGTCCGCTGTCCTCGCCTTGCCCATTCCGTTCCGCATGCCCGGCTCCTCCCTTGCACCTGTGCGACCGCCGCGCCGCCTGCGCGCGACGCACGTCATGCGACGCGCCTGCGTCCTCCCCTCGACGTGCGACCGGCCGACCGAGCGCACCGGCCTCGCTCGGCGCGCCGCCACCGTCGTGCTGTGCGCGCTCACCGTGCTCGGCGCCCTGCCGCGGGGGGCGGGTGCCCAGTCGCTGACCCGGCCAGCGCGCGCGTGGGAGACGATCGAGACACCACACTTCCTGGTGCACTACCCGCGCGAGATGCAGCGGTGGGTGCGACCGATGGCCGAGCGACTGGAGTCGGTGTCGGCCGCGGTGAACGCGATGGTGGGGAGCGCCCCGGCGGCGCGCGTGACCGTCATGGTGGAGGATCCCGCCAACGTGTCGAACGGGTTCGCGGTGCCGCTCCTGGAGGGGCCCGTGATCTTCCTCTGGCCAACGCCTCCCGCGCCCAGCCCGAGCTTTGGAGACCACCGAGGATGGGGCGAGATACTCGCGGTGCACGAGTACGGCCACATCGCGCACCTGACGGTGGCGTCGCGCAACCCGGGCGAGCGCGCGCTGTGGCGGCTGCTGCCGTCGCGCGTGGGACCGGTCGCGCGCAAGTCGCCCGCGTGGGTGATCGAGGGATACGCCACGTACATCGAGGGGAAGCTCACCGGCAACGGGCGGCCGCACTCCACCGGCCGCGCGGCCATCCTGCGACAGTGGGCGCTGGAAGGGCGACTCCCTACCTACACGCAGCTCAATGCCGCCTCGCCGTTCCTGGGCGGCGCCATGCGCTACCTGGTGGGGAGCGCCTTCCTGGAGTGGCTGGCGGACCGCAAGGGCGAGGCGAGCCTGACACACCTGTGGCGCCGCATGAGCGCGCGCGAGCGCCGGAGCTTTGCCGAGGCCTTCCGCGGCGTCTATGGCGCCGGCCCCGACGACCTGTACGGCGCCTTCTTCACGGACGTGATGGAGAAGGCGCTGGAAGCGCGCCGCCAGCTGCAGGGCGCCGGCTTGGCCGAGGGGACGCTGGTGCAGAAGCGTCCCTGGGCCACCGGGGAACCGGCGCTCTCGCGCGATGGAGCGCGCGTGGCCGTCGTCCTGCGCACCCCCAGCGCCCCGTCGCGCCTGGTCGTCTGGTCGGCGCGCGACGAGCCGCTCGACTCGTCGGTGATCCGCGCGCGACAGGCCATGATCCGGCGCGACACGCTCGACGTCCTTCCCCTCGACTCGTTCCCGCCGCCCCGCCGGGCGCAACGCACGCTGTACGCGGCCGGCGGCCGGAGCCACGAGAATCCGCGCTGGTTCGCCGACAACGAGCGGCTGCTCGTGAGCCGCGACGAGCCGTTAGGCGACGGCGCCACCCGACCGGACCTGTTCATCTGGAACAGTCGCACCGGCGGGCTGCGCCGAGTGACGCACGGCGCCGGGATCCGCGCGGGAGACCCGCATCCCGACGGCGCGAGCGCCGCCGCGGTGCGGTGCGACGCGGGCGTGTGCGACCTGGTGCGCGTGGACCTTCGCTCCGGAAGCTCGACGGTGCTGGCCGCCGGTTCGCCCTTCGTGGTGTGGCACCGCCCGCGCTGGTCTCCGGACGGGCGACGGATCGCCGCGAGCGTCCAGCGCGACGGCCGCTGGTGGGTCTTCGTGGTCGATGCCGCCACCGGCGCCGCGGCACCGGTGGACCCCGGCGACGGCGCCAACCGGCACTCCCCCTCGTGGACTCGGGATGGCCGGCTGGTCGTGGTGAGTGATCGGGGCGGCGTCCCCAACCTGGAGCTGCTCGACCCGGAGAGCGGCGCT
>CAZVDJ010000365.1:0-5042 GCA_964626245.1 uncultured Gemmatimonadaceae bacterium | reverse complement strand
GGGCCCGTCCGGCCCGTCCGGCCCCTCAGGCCCCTCGCGCCAGTTCGGCCGCCCAGACAAACTCCCCTTCGTCCCGCCCCCGGCGCGCTCGCGTGAGGCATCGCTCGCGTGACGCATGCGTGACGCGCGTGACGATCTTGCGCGAATCGCACGCCCCGAGGGGCGTACGCATCCTGACCGTCGGTGGTCCTGCCCCTTCGGAGCCCGTCCGTGCTGCGTGCCTTCACCTTTGGCCAGTGTACGTTCGAGACGCCGACGTCGCGCATAGCGCCCGACGCGGAGGTGCATTTCGCCCTCCTGCTCTCGCTCGCCGCCGGACCGCCGGAGGGCGTGCCTCGCGACGAGCTGGTTGAGCGCGTCTGGCCGCTCGCCTCGGCGGACGACGGACGACACTGCCTGCGGCAGGCGATGTATCGGTTGCGACGGCTGGGCGTGCCCGTGCGGCTTCAGTCCGGCCACGTCGTGCTCGAGTGGGAACGCGTGGCGCTCGACCTGCACGGCTTGCTGCACGGCGCGACCGAGCGGGCCGAACTCGTGCGACTGGGGGCGCTTCCCTTTCTCCCTGGGTATGCGCCGTCGCTTGGCGACGCCTTCGGCGACTGGATGGAGGCGTTGCGCGCTCGCGTCGCGACGCGGTTGCGCCGGGCACTCGCGGATGAAGTCGTGTCCGCGCGGAATCGCGGACGCTTTCACGACATGGGCCAGTTGGCGCGGGCGCTCCTGGCACTCGATCCGTTGAACGAAATCGGCACCACGGCGCTGGCGGAGTCACTCGTCCTGGAGGGAAGCAAGGTCGAGGGGTTGCGATTGCTGGAGGACTACGAGGACGAGGTGGGGACGATCAATCCCGACCTGCAGATCCCCGTGCGGTTGCTGCGCCGCCGCATCTCCGAGGTGCTGGACGATTCGCTGGCGCTTGATCGGTTCGAGAGCCCCTTTGTCGGCCGCGAGCGGGAGTTTGCGCGCCTGCGGGCGCTCCTGCGGGAGGTGCGCAGCGGTACGGCACAGGCGGTGTTTGTCACCGGTGAAGCCGGGATTGGCAAGACCCGACTGGTGGACGAGGTGTTGCGCCTGGCGGCGCTGGACGGGGCGACGATCGCGCGCTACACGACGTCGTCCGGCGACACGTTCACCCCGATCAGCACGCTGGTGAGCGTGGGGCGACTGCTGCTCACGTTGCCGGGGGCGCTGGGGTGTGACCAGGAGCAGCTCACGTACATCCGGCGGCTTGGCGTGCCCGAGGCGGTGACGACGTGGAACTACTCCGGGATGGCCGCGGACATCCTGTATGCGCAGCTGGTGCACGCGTTCGCGGAGCTGGTGTCCGCCATCGCCGACGAGGCGCCGCTCCTCCTGTTCCTGGATGACGCCGAGCGGCTGCACCCGACCACGTGGCGCGTCCTGGTCGACATCTGGGACCGGGTGGGTGACCGTGGCGTCTTCTTCCTGCTGGGGGCGCGCCGACTGCCGGAATGGTTCGGTTCGTTAGGGGCGCGCACCTGCGAGCGTCGCACGCAGCACGTTCCGCTCTTTGCGTTCGCGCGTGAGGAGTCGCTGGCGTTCCTGGCACAGTGGTCCGAGCGCAACCAGGTCCCGCTCGCCGCCGACCTGGCGCAGCGGCTGGCCGGCCTGTCCGCGGGCAACCCGTTTCACCTGTCGGAGCTGGCGGCCCACGTCGCGCGCGGCGGGGACCCCGAGCAGGTGCCCTCGGGGATTCACGAGCTGATCACCGCCCAGCAGCTCGTGCTGTCCTCCGCGACGCAGCGCGTGCTTCTTGCGATCGCGGTGCTGGAGCGCCGCGCCACCACGGCCCGGGTGACGCGCTTGCTCGAGCTACCGGCGGCCGAGTTCCTGGCGGCGATTGACGAGTTGGAGGCGGCGGGATTGGTCTCGACGTCAGGCCCGGAGATCTGGTGTCGGCATCGCCTGGTGGGACGCGTCGCGCTCGATCGCTCACGCGAGAGCGTGCTGCACTTCGCGCACGCGCGGGCCGCCGCATTGCTGGAGGAGGAGGCGGACGGCACGGATTCGGTGGAGTTGCTCGGGGATTGCGTGACGCATTGGGAGCTGGCGGGTGAGCTGAAGCGGGCGTATGAGGCGGCGATGAAGCTGGGATCGCGGTTGGTGGGGATGGGGATGGGGGAGGAGGCGGAGCGCGCGTTTGCGAGGGCGGAAGAAATCGCATTGGATGACTCGTCGCGGGCACTCGCCGTGGAGGGAGCGCTCGTCGCACTGCGACTCGCCGCCCGATGGTTCTCAGTCGGAGACGTCTACAAGCGGCGCATGACACTAAGGCTGAAGCAGCATCAGGATCCCACCCCAATCGATCGATACCAACTCCTTCATCTCGAGAGTTCCCTCTGGGCAAATCGACCCGACGATGGAATCCTCGACGCCAAAGGCATCATACGAGATGCGGCTCAGGACGTGAGCCTACGCGTCGAGGCCGCACTTCTTCTGGCGATGTACGCGGACAACTACTACGATGCAGACCTGTTACGCGATGCGTACACGGACCTCGCTTCCACCGTCGACAACAAGGACCTAGGAGTCGCGTTCGTCACACTCGCCCTAGTCTTTCATTGCTCCGTCGGCGACATCGCATGCGTGAATGATCTTGCTCGCTCGCTGATCGAGGCCACTGCGGAAGCGTCCGATTTTCGACTTCGTCTACAAGGCTTACGTCGGGCCTCTATAGGCCTCTGGAGGATCGGTCAATTCGACGAAGCGGAGCGGGTCTTGCTGAGGGTTCTCCATACATCCGATCAACTGAAGCTTCCGCACCAGTCCTTCGCCACGCTGGAGTGTCTAGTCGACGTGGCACTCGCCAAGGAGGACGTCCAGGCAGCCCTTGGCTACCTTGGCAGCATGCGGTCGCTGGCGATTTCGGAGGAGTCCGAATACCTGGCGCTTATGCTCGATGCCGCGTCTGTACGAATCGCGTGGTATTCTCGGGATAGTCGCGCCGTCGCGCACTACAGTCGCGGCTACTTCGAACATCGCGAGTCCCCGATTCCCAGCTTCACTCATCAGCTACTATCCAATGAGCTGGCGCTGGCAGTGCTCCGCCGAGACTCCGAAGGCGTGCGTTCGTTGATCGAGCCGCTCCAGTCCCTTCACTCCTTGGGCAGGTCAATGGGTCGCCAAGACTACACCACTGAGGTTCTGCTTGAGGGAATGCTGCTAGACGGTCGGGTGACGCAGGCTCGTAGGCTTGCGTTCGAGTACCACCAGGAGTTCCGTCGAGAACTGGGCCGCGCGCCTTCGTCGTTGGTGCGTCTCGTCTCCCAATCGGCGAGTGCAGCGCGCGATGCAGCCCAGGGAGTGTAGCTTGCTGCCGACTACGAGGCCAATCCTTGGCGCGAGATCGTCGGTTCGCTTCTTTCTTGCGAACGCCTCGCCTCCACGGTGCGATACAATCGAACCCACACTTCATCTTCGACCACACGATCGCAGATCAGCGGATCAAACTGGCGGCCCCGGAACTTAACGAACTCCCTTCGGGCATCCTCGATATCTAGCGCCTTGCGATACGGACGATCGGTTGTGATCGCGTCGAGTGTGTCCGCGAACATGATGATCCGTGACGCGAGTGGGATCGAGTCGCCTTTGATCCCGTCCGGATATCCTGTTCCGTCCCAGTTCTCGTGATGGTGTCGCACGGAACTAACGATGTCACGAAGGCTAGACAGCATCCCCACCAACTCCGAACCACGGATGGGGTGCCGCTTCATGATCTCCCACTCTTCTGGCGTGAGGCGGCCCGTCTTCGCGAGAATTGGAGCAAAATTTTCGTCGATCTTCCCAACGTCATGCAGGAGGGCGGCGACGCCCACGCGCTCCACCTGTGCTGGGCTCAATCCAATGGCCCGTGCGATAATCTTTGACACTTCCGCGACACGCTTCGAGTGTCCGGAAGTGTAGGGATCCCTCGCCTCAATGGCGGCCACCATCAGGTCCAAGAGCTCCTCTGTCACGTTCGTCAGCTCCATCGTCGTTCGATAGAGTTGCCGAACGGCTAGCATCGGGACCACCATACCTGCCGTGCCGAACGCTCCGAGATTCGTACTTAGCCACGCCACGTAGAACACGATGAGCACTGTCAGCGGATGGTACGGCGCCGTTGAGATGGTTGTGCTCTTCCAGACTCGCGCGAAGGGCAGGCGCTGCGTCGTTGCGAGCACGGTGCTAACGCAGACGGAATTGACGACGTACGCGACAGTTGTCAGAGCGAATGCTGGAACGATAGCCCTCTGGAGACTTGGGACGAAGCTCGCTCCGCGCAGAGACCCGAACGACTCTCCGCCAATGGCCTGGAACACTAGTATGCCGACGGACAGCCCAAGCACCATCTGGGCTACGTTGAACGCTGACTTGAGCAGGTCGCGCCTGTGAACCACTTGCACAATGGCGCCGCATGCGAGCACCCAGGTCACTCCCCACGCACTCGGTTCGACGAGCGCGCAGGACGCGAACGGGATGAGTGCAATCGAGCCGTTAGCACCTCTTCGATGATGGTGCGCGAAGACATCTGCGAGGGCCCCAAGCGCGGCCAGCACCACCCCGAGCACGGCGGTTTCAGAATTCGGTAGCGACCAGTCTCGCCATAGCAATCCGAACGCTGCAGCTGCCGCTAGGCACACAGACAACACAACCCAAGCCACAGTGGTGTCGGAGGCCTTGTTGGTGTGTGCACTGACGCCGCGATCCGCGAGGCCTCGCCACGGACGCGGCTCAAGACGCCTGGTGGGCGAGTTCACGAATGCACGTCCGCGTTCGCGCTGGACGCCTTCAGCTCACAGTGGAGATGACGGGCGACATCGAGCGAACGAAGCTGAGATTGCTGCACTGTGTTCTCGCTCACTGGAATGCGAAGAGGCCCCCGCCCCCCTTAAGTCCACGAAATCCAGTTAGATAAGGCGGTCAGGATTGCTTGGACAATACCCATACCAGCGTCACCTCCCTTCGAGCGTCATGCCCATCGTGCCGGGCACGCAGATCATCTAAGGTTGGCTCCGCTCGTACTGCTGGTGTTCCCGCTC
>CAZVDJ010000364.1:0-5043 GCA_964626245.1 uncultured Gemmatimonadaceae bacterium | reverse complement strand
GTCGCCCTGCACCACGTTGAAGACTCCCGCCGGCAACCCGGCCTCGGCGAGCAGCTCCGCCACGCGCACCGACGGCGACGGGTCGCGCTCGCTGGGCTTGAGCACGAAGGTGTTGCCGCAGGCGATGGCCACGGGGAACATCCACATCGGGACCATGACGGGGAAGTTGAACGGCGTGATGCCACCGACCACGCCCAGCGGCTGGCGCACCACCCAGTTGTCGATCCCCGTGGAGACCTGCTCGGTCATCGCTCCCTTGAGCAACTGGGGAATGCCGCAGGCGAACTCCACGATCTCGATGCCGCGGGTCACTTCGCCCTGCGCATCGGCGAAGACCTTGCCGTGCTCGGCGGTGATCATCGCCGCCAGTTCGTCGCGATGCTCGTTGAGCAGCGCCAGGAAGCGCATGAGGATGCGCGACCGGCGAATGGGCGACGTGTCGGCCCACGCGGGGAAGGCGGCGTGCGCCGCCGCCACCGCCGCGGCCACCGTGGCTGGAGAGGCGAGGGAGACCTCGCGCGCGATGGCGCCCGTGGCCGGGTTGAAGACCGGCAGGCGACGCGCCTCGTCGTCGCGTGCGGTGGCCAGCACGTGCTGGCCATTGATGAAGTGACCGACCGTCGCGCGATCGGTGAATGGGGCGGTGGCGCCCATGGAGGACTCCGGCGTCGCAAGGTTGCGCCCTGCATACGCCTCACGTCGTCCATCGTACCAGGAACGAGGCGCACACGAACCGTTGCCGCGTGCGTCCGTCGCCCGGCATCGGCGGGCGGTTAAGACTGGCAGCCTGACCGCTAGGCCGCCAGCCCTGGCGCCACCTGCCCTCCCACGAGCGGCATGACGTCCGCCGAGAAACGCTCCATCTCCTCCAGCTGCGGCGAACACTGGAGCAGCAGCAGGTCCACGCCCGCTGCCTGGAACTCCCGCACCCGCTCAGCCACGCGCTCCGGCGTCCCCACCAATCCGGCGCGTAAGCCACGGTTCGAGACGGAGTAGTCCTCCAGGCTCACCCGCGATTCGAGCTGCGTGTTGCCGATCCAGTCCTGGTAGTTGCTGTAGCCCGGCGACCCCGCCGAGACATCGGTGATGCGCGCCAGTTCGCGCCGGGCCTCGGCCTCGCTGCTGCGCACGATGCTGTAGGCGGCCACACCGAAGCGCAGCGGGGGGAGCTCCACGCCTAACGCGTCGGCGGCACGCGCCCGGCGCTCGCGGAGGTCGGCGATCCTGGGGGCGATGCGCTCCGGCGGGTCGCCGTGCATCACGTACGCGTCACAGTCGCGCGAGATGAGCGACTTGGCCGCCTCCGACTCGCCGCCCGCATACAACACGGGGTGCGGTCGGCGCACCGGCTTGGGCTCCAGGATCGTCTCGCTCACCGAGTAGTAGCGCCCCGAGAAGGAGAACGCGGGCTCCCGCCACACTCCCTTGAGCACGGTGAGCCATTCCGCGGTGCGCGCGTAGCGATCGTCGTGCTCGTCGAAGCGCACGCCGTAGCGTCGCGCCTCGTCCTTCCACCAGCTCGACACCACGTTGAGCGACAGGCGCCCGTTGCTGATGTGGTCGATGTTGGCCGCCTGCTTGGCCAGGATCGCCGGATCGTGAAAGGTGGGGCGCACCGCCACCATCAGTTCCAGCCGCTCCGTCACCGCTGCCAGGGCAGCCGCGGTCGACCAGGCGTCGAGCGCCGGGGCGTCGATCCCCTTGATGTCGTTCAGGAACAGCTCGGCGATGAGCGTGAGGTCGTAGCCTAACGCTTCGCTCCGCTGGGCGAGGCGCCGCACGTACGGCCACGTCGCCTCCATCTGCTCGTCCTCCACGTTGCGGAGCCACCCGCCGAAGACCGGGAGCCAGTAGCCGTAGCGCATCAGGCGGCCGCGGCGCGGGCGATGCCGGCGCGCTCCTCCAGGTAGTCGACGAAGTTCACCCACGGATCGAAGCCGATCACGTTGGCGGCATCGGCCACGAAGTTGGAGAGCGCGTTGATGTCGTAGAAGTAGTGGCGACCGTCACGATCGTCGACCAGGTACTCGATGCCGCCAATGTCGAGCTTCGAGGCGCGGGCGATGCGCTCCACCTGCTCGATGATCTCGCGCGGTGGCGTGGTTCCCTCCACGCGAAGGCCGGTCTTTGGCGCATCGACGGCGCACGCGCCGCGCACCAGTTCCACGCCGGTGGTGGTCTGGCAGGCGTCGGCCGGGCAGAGGTCGAAGGAACCGGTGGCCGGGAAGACGTTGATCGCGTAGAGATAACGACCGCCTAACGTTTCCACGCGCGTGATGTGGCCGTTGCGGAGCGGCGCCGCCTCCTGCACCAGCGCGGTGCCGTCCACACCGAGTGTCACCTCGCCGCGGGCCACAGCGCCGTCCAGCGCTTCGGCGGTATCGTAGCGCACGATGCCGGCGCCGCTCCCGCCGATGTTGGCCTTCACCAGCACCGGATAGCGAAGCCGCGCGGCGGCGGCCGGCGCCTGCGACGGGTGGTTGATCGCGAAGGCGCGCGGCGACGGCAGACCGAGCGACTCCAGCAGGTCGAGCTGCGTCGCCTTGGAGAGCTCGAGCGCATACACCTCGGAACCATTCACCACGGGGACGCCGAGCCGCTCCAGGTGCCGCAGGAAGTGCTGCGTGTAGAACGTCGACTGCGCATGCCCGCGGATGTACGCCGACGGCGACGCGCGGTTCACGACCAGCGCGTAGGGCGACTCGCGCTCGAACGGATCGAAGGTGTGCGCCGCAGCGTCGAGCCGGACGTAGGGAAGGTCACGCCGCTCCAGCTCCGCAAAGAGGGGACGGAACCAGTCGGGGTGCTCGTGGAAGATGGCGATGGGACGGTCGGCGGCGTACGGAATCGGGCGCTCCTGCATGCGGAAAGGCTCACGCCGCCTGTCACCACAACAAAAAGCCCGGGCAGCAAAGGCCGCCGGGCTCGTCGCGTTTTAGCTCGTTGTTTTACGTGGCGGCAATAGGCGGCAAAAGACCACGGGTGTTCGATTGTGTGATCAGGCTAGTCGCTGCGCGCGGGGGCCGCAAGTGGAGCCCCCCGAGCGGGGAGGGAGGGACAAACGACGACGTGCCCGGTGTGGCACCGGGCACGTCAGGGTGGTACGGCGAGCGCGACCGTGCCCCGCGCTACACCGCGTCGCTCAGGCTCGTGAACGAGAACTCGCGCGTCCGAATGGCAGGAACGACGATCGCCTGTCCCGTGTTGCCGCTCTCGCTGGCGCTCACCCGCACCGCGCGCGACATCGCCTCCAGGTTGTTGAGCATGAAGACCGGCGACTCGTTGAAGCGGAAGTTCTTCACCGCCTTGGTGATCTTCCCCTTCTCCACCAGGAAGGTCCCGTCGCGCGTGAGGCCGGTGTAGAGCACGGTGCGCGGGTCCACGGGGCGGATGTACCAGAAGCGGGTCACGAGGATGCCGCGCTCGGTTCCGGCGATGAGTTCCTCGAGCGACTGCGTCCCGCCCATCATCTTGAGCCCGGCGCCGCCACCAAAGCCGCCACCGCCAAAGCCGCCGCCCCCACCCCCTGCGTTGGCCACCTTCCCCAGCTTCTGCGCCCAGAAGCGATCATAGGCCAGGATCTGCACCACCCCGTTCTCGATCCAGACGGTGCGCTTGAGCGGCGTGCCGTCCGTCGCAAAGGTGTTGCTCCCCACGTCGGGGTCGAGGGGGTCGCTCACCAGCGTCACGCGCTCGTCCATCACCTTCATCCCGATCTTGTTGCCACCGCCGGGCTTGGTGAAGAAGGAGCGCCCCTCGTCGGCGTTGCGGGCATTCATCGCCCCGGCCAGGAGTTGCACCAGGTTGCCCACCGCGGTGGGCTCCAGGATCACCGTGTAGCGTCCCGGCTCCACCGCCACCGCGTTGAGCGACGCCCTGGCCTTCTGGATGGCCGTGGCGCCTAACGCCGCCGGGTCGAGCTTGCTCCAGTCCCAATGGGCCGACCCACCCCACCCCGACCCCTGCCCGTCGGGCGTGCGCACCGGGGTGGTGTGCACCGACAACGTGGTGGGGTTGTAGGCGAAGTGGCCGGCGCCGTTGGCGATGGCCAGCGCAGTGCCGCGCGACTCGATGTAGCCGGTGGAGACGAGCCCCGCCGCGCGTGCTGGCTCGGTGATGAGCTTGATGGCCCGGGCCCGCGCCTCGGGGTCGAGCTGCGCGGTGGTGTCGCTCCAGCCGATGGCCGCGTCGTACTGCTGCGGCCCCAGCTCTGGCATGGCCTCCGGATCCTCGGGCGAGAGGCGCGCCAGCTTTTCCGCGTTGGCCACCACCTGCTGCAGCCCCGTGTCATCGAGCCGGTTGGTGGTCGCGGTCGCACTCCGCTTGCCGAACGTGGACAGCACGGTGACCACGGTGTCGAAGTTGTCGCCCGCCGTGGAGATCTGGTTCACCGCGAAGCGCGAGTTGGCGCGCGCGCCGCTGCGCACGCTCACGCGCGTGGAGTCGGCGGTGGCGAAGTACAGCACCCGCTTGCAGAGCGCCTCCGCCTCGTCGCGCGAGAGGATCGGCGCCCGTTGGACGTACAGCGAACGCGGGGCGCTCATCCCTGCCTCCCGGTGTTGATCACGTTGACCTGCCTGTGGCGCGTCGGCACGCAGCCGTGCGACACGGCGTTGGACTGCGACGGCTGCCCCTTGGCATCACCAAAGGCGCCGCACAGCTCGTAGCTCTTCGGCCCCCCCACCATGTCCATCGACGCCCAGAACTCCGGCGTGCGGATCTGGTAGGCGACGTCCTTGAGCATCCCGGCGACCTTGCCACCGCGGATCTCGTAGAAGAGCTGCCCCCCAAACTGCGCGTTGTAGCGCTGCTGGTCGATGGAGAACGAGCCGTCGCCCACGATGGCGATGCCGCGGTCGGTGGCGGCGATCAGGTCCTCGAACGACTGCTCCTTCGTGCCGGGGAGCAGCGAGACGTTGGGCATGCGCTCGAACTGCACGTCGGCCCAGCTCTGGGCGTAACCGCACCCCTGCGACTTCACCGGCTTGCCGTTCTGCTTGTACCACCACTCCAGGAACGGCGCCTGCATGCGGGTGACGGCGT
>CAZVDJ010000363.1:0-5051 GCA_964626245.1 uncultured Gemmatimonadaceae bacterium | reverse complement strand
GCCGGCGTGGTGCGCGCGGAGTCCCATGGCGTCCAGCTGCACGTGTACAGCGAGCGTGGCGGCGAGGCAATTCCGGCGCTGATTGCCGCGGCGCGCGACGCCGGCCGCACGGTGACCAACATCCACCTCACCCGCCCCAGCCTGGAGTCGCTCTTCATCTCGATGACGGGGAGGAAGCTCGATTGAGCGACGCGACGCGCGCGGCGATCTCGTCGCTGGCGGTGCTGGGAGCGCTGCTCAGGCGCGACGTGCGCGTGGCGCGGCGCGAGCTGCCGTCGTTCCTGGTGCGCACCATCATGCAGCCGGTCCTCTTCCTGGTCGTCTTCGGCTACCTGCTGCCGCGCATGGGATTCGTGCGGGAGGGCTACACCGCGGCGCTCCTCCCCGGGATCATCGCCGTGTCGCTCACGCTTTCCTCGGTGCAGTCGGTGGCGCTTCCCATGGTGCAGGACTTCGGCTTCACGCGCGAGATCGAGGACCGGCTCCTGGCCCCGGTCCCCACCAGCCTGATCGCGCTGGAGAAGGTGTTGTCGGGGGCGCTGCAGGGGGTGGTGGCCGCGCTCGTCGTGCTGCCGCTGGCGCGACTGATCATGGGCCCCATCGACGCATTGCACCTGCCGAACGCGGCCCTCGCGCTCGGCGTGACGCTGCTGGGCTCCACCGTCTTTGCCTCGCTGGGGCTCGTGATCGGGACGGCGATCTCGGCGCAGCAGATCGGGCTCATGTTCTCCATCATCATCGCCCCCATGCTGATGTTCGGCTGCGCCTACTACCCGTGGCGCGGGCTCGACGCGACGCCGGCCTTCAAGTACGGCGTGCTGGTGAATCCGCTGGTGTACGTGGCCGAGGCGATGCGGGGCGCGCTCACCCCTGCGCTGCCGCACATGCCGCTCTGGGTCGCCTGCAGCGCGATGGTCGCACTCTCGGCGCTCTTCCTCGCCATCGGGCTGCGCACCTTCCACCGCCGCGCCATGTCCTGACGACGAAACGGCCGGTGCCCGCAGGGGGCACCGGCCGTTGGTCCTGCCCGACGTCAGGCGAGCTGGCGCACGAGGTCGTTCCTCAGGGGATGTAGCCCATGTAGAGCAGGCGGTTGGGCGAGCCGACGCCGGCGTTGACCACGACGCCGAGGGTGGCGTTGGCCACCACGTTGTTCTGCACCGCGGCGGCGGTGGAGGCGGGCGACCACTGCCGAACCTGCGCCAACACACCGGCCACGTGCGGGGCGGCCATCGACGTGCCGCTGATCGTGTTGGTGGCGACGTTGCTCGTGTGCCAGTCGCTGGTGATGCTCACGCCCGGCGCGAAGAGATCGAGGCAGGGGCCGAAGTTGGACCAGGCTGGCCGCACGTCGTTGGATTGCGTGGCGCCGACGATGACGGCGTTGGTGGCGCTGGACGGCGACTGCGTGCAGGCGTTGACGCCGCTGTTCCCTGCGGCCACTGCGGTGGCGACGTTGCCGATCGTGACGAGGTTGTTCACCGCGAGGTTCACGGCGGCCGAGAAGCCGCCACCCAGGCTCAGGTTGGCCACGGCCGGCTGGATGCGGTTGACGCGGACCCAGTCGATGCCGGTGATGACGCCGGCCCATGTCCCGGAGCCCGCGCAGTTGAGGACGCGCACCGGGTGGATCCAGGCCTGCTTGGCGACGCCGTACGCGGTGCCCGCGACGGTGCCGGCGACGTGCGTGCCGTGTCCGTTGCAGTCGATGACGCCACCGGCGATGACCGAGAAGCCTCCGAGCACGCGACCGGCGAAGTCGACGTGCGTGGGACGGATCCCCGTGTCGATGATGTAGGCGTGGACGCCGGCGCCCGTCTTGTTGTAGGTGTAGTTGGCGTCCATGGGGAGGAAGCGCCGGTCGATGCGGCGCAGCCCCCACGACGGCGCGTTGATCTGCGTGGCGGTCGCCTGCACGGGACCGTCCTTCTCCACCAGGAGGACTTCGGGACGGCGACGCAGGAGCTCGGCCGCCTCATCGGTCATGTCGCCCACGAAGCCCTGCAGCGCGTCCTGCCACTGCGTCTTGACGCGCGCCCCGACGGCGGCGGCGAGCGCCAGGTTGGTGCTGCTCACCTCCGAACGGTCGCGGTCCTTGAGCACGACGATGTAGTCGCTGCGCGATTCGCCTTCGACGGCGAGCGCCGGCGCGCGCCTGGCATCGTACGTCGGCGGCTCCGAGGGGGAGTCGCTGCACGCGGCGAGCAGCAGCACGCCGAGGCCCGTGAGCACGGAGCGGCGGGACGAGCGGGTGCGCGGGGCGCGAACGACGCGGCGCGCGGAACGGTGGGTCATGGTACGCATGGGGAATCCTCCCGGCGTGGGCGAGCGCCCGCCGCGTTCGGCCAGCTGGCCGGAGCGACGTGAACGGGCCACCCGCATGGTGTGGGCGCGCAGGCCCCCGTGGCACTGCGCGTTCGTTAGGCGACGGACTGGGCCGATGCCTGGTTCGTCGCGCGAAACGGCCGGGAGGAGGGCGGCGGTCGGCAGCCGATGGCGAAGGACCGCCGGTGTGCCGCGCCGCAG
Source organism: uncultured Gemmatimonadaceae bacterium (assembly GCA_964626245.1). Lineage (GTDB taxonomy): Bacteria > Gemmatimonadota > Gemmatimonadetes > Gemmatimonadales > Gemmatimonadaceae > SCN-70-22. Next base: position 2,525 of record CAZVDJ010000363.1, on the reverse strand, counting down.
GAAGTGGCCATCCCGCGGGACGCGCACAAGGTGGGAAGCACGCGGCGGCTTGTCACCTCGGGGAAGTCCGAGTGCGCCGCCGGCGCGTGCCGATCCGGCAACGACGGCGACGCGCCGGTACCGCGAGGCGTCGCGATCCCCTACTATTTCCTCCCCATGACGAGCATTCGTACTCCCGCCGAGACCGCCACGGTGAGCGCGCTCCCTTCCGCGGCGCGGGCGTGGACGGTCGAGGACGCGAAAGAGCTGTACAACATCGAGGGGTGGGGCGCCGGCTTCTTCGACATCAACGAGGCGGGGCACGTCGTGGTGCGCCCCGACCCGTCGTCACCGGAGCGCACGCTCGACCTGTTCGACATCGCCGTCGACCTGGAGGCACAGGGGGTCCCGCTCCCCGTGCTGCTGCGCTTCTCCGACATCCTCAAGAAGCGCATCGAGACGCTGAGCGAGTCGTTCGCCGCGGCCATCCGCGAGTTCGAGTACACCGGCGGCTACACCACGGTCTACCCGATCAAGGTGAACCAGCAGCGCCACGTGGTGGAGGAGATCGTCGAGTTCGGGCGCAAGCACGGCGTCGGGCTGGAGTGCGGCTCGAAGCCCGAGATGCAGGCCGTGCTTGGCCTCTCCGAGAGCACCGAGCACATCGTGGTGTGCAACGGCTACAAGGACGAGGAGTTCATGCGCCTCGCCCTGATGGGGCAGAAGCTCGGCCACCGCGTCTTCATCGTGCTGGAGCAGCTGAGCGAACTCGATGTCCTGCTCGACGCCGCGCGCGACCTGGGGGTCACGCCGCAGGCGGGAGTGCGCATCAAGCTCGCCTCCGAGGGGGCGGGGCGCTGGGCGCAGAGCGGTGGCGAGAAGAGCAAGTTCGGCCTCAACACTGCCGAGCTGATGAAGCTCATCGACCGCCTCACCGAACTGGGGCAGCTCGACATCCTGCGGCTGGTGCACTTCCACCTGGGCAGCCAGATCACCGACATCCGCTTCATCAAGGCGGGGCTGCAGGAGATCTCGCGCTACTACGCCGAGCTGCACCGGCTGGGGGTGAACATCACGCACGTCGACGTGGGGGGCGGGCTGGGCGTCGACTATGACGGCACGAACTCCGTCAACAACGCGTCGGTCAACTACACGCTGCAGGAGTACGCCAGCGACGTGATCTACGGCCTGGCCGAGACGTGCCGCGAGGCCGACCTCCCGATGCCGCACATCATCAGCGAGTCGGGGCGCGCCCTCACCGCGCACCACGCGCTCCTCCTGCTGCGCGTGATCGACGTCGAGTCGCAGGCGGAGCCGACGCTCCCCGAGGTGGCGGAGGATCACCACGCCGTCCTGCACGAGATGGTGGAGGACTACAAGACGCTCGCGCGCAAGAAGCTCCCCAAGCGCAAGATCGTCGAGATCTTCCACGACGCGTCGTTCGACAAGGAGCGCGCCCAGCAGCTCTTCAATTCCGGGGTCCTGTCGCTGCGCGAGCGGGCGATGGCGGAGACGATCTACTTCGCCACCATCAACCGCATCGCCGCCGTCATCGCCGACAACCGCGAGGCCTACGACGAGATCCTCAAGGAAGTCGACGCCACGCTGGTGGACCGCTACTTCTGCAACTTCTCGCTCTTCCAGTCGCTGCCCGACAGCTGGGCCATCGACCAGCTCTTCCCGATCATGCCGATTCACCGGCTGGAGGAGCGACCCGAGCGGCACGGCACGCTGCAGGACGTGACGTGCGACTCGGACGGGAAGATCGACCGCTTCGTGGGCGGGCGCGACGGGCGCCCCAGCCTCGCGCTGCACGCCTTCAAGGATGGCGCCGACTACATCCTGGGGATCTTCCTCACGGGCGCCTACCAGGAGATCCTGGGCGACCTGCACAACCTGTTTGGCGACACCAACGCGGTGCACATCCGCCTGACGCCCAATGGCTACGAGCTCACCGACCTGGTGCACGGCGACACCGTGACCGAGGTGCTGAACTACGTGCAGTTCTCCGCCACCAACCTGCTGGCCACCTTCCGCCGCAAGGTGGGGGCGGCGCGCAACATCACGCGCCAGGAGGCCAATACCTTCATCGCCGAATACGTGGCGGGGCTGGAGGGGTACACGTATCTCGAGGGCGAGGCGGCGCGCTGAAGGGCAGAAGACGACAAGACGCAGAAGACGAGAAGACGAGAGGGGCGCGGCACTCACGGAGTGCTCGCGCCCCTTCGGTTCGTTGGCGGCTTCGCGGTTTCGCGTGAACCGTGGTTCGCGCCAGCGCGTGGGCGCGCCGGCGACGTCGCTGGCCTAGCCGAGCCGAGCTGCCACCGCGCCCCAGTTCACCACGTTCCACCACGCGCCGATGTAATCCGGGCGGCGGTTCTGGTACTTCAGGTAGTAGGCGTGCTCCCACACGTCGAGCCCCAGGAGGATGTCGCCCGGCTTCTTCCCGTCCATGATGGGATTGTCCTGGTTGGGCGACGACGTGATCACGAGCTTGCCGCCATCGTTGAGCAGCCACGCCCACCCTGAGCCGAACCGTCCCACGC
>CAZVDJ010000362.1:0-5061 GCA_964626245.1 uncultured Gemmatimonadaceae bacterium | reverse complement strand
AGGGATCGAGGGTGTGGCCGAAGCCGCGGAGATCGGTGTAGGCCCAGTCGGGGCCGCTGCCGTAGCGGAGCAGGGGATGCTCCACGCCGAGGCGCGGAGCGATGAGCAGGAGGACGTAGAGCACGAGCGCCAGCAGCTGCCCGCCGTACTTCTGGTTCACCAGCGCCTGTACGGCGAATGCGAGCGCGGCAAGGATCAGGTAGTCCGGCAGCTGCAGGCCGAAGAGCACGAAGAGCGAGAGGCCGAGCTCGTGGCGGTCGTAGCCGAGCCGCAGCTGCGTGATGAGGCCGACCGCGGCGGTCGCGGCCATCACGGTCGCGAGGATCAGCGCGAGCCCGAGGTACTTGCCAAGCACTGTGACCCACGTGGGCACCGCCAGGGTGTCGACGGTGTCGCCGAGCCCCGCGTCGCGCTCGCGCCAGTGAAGCTCGCCCGAGAAGTGGATGATCATGAGCGGCACGAGGAGCCAGTAGTTCTCGGGCCGCAGCGCGGAGCCGGTGAGGTACTTCGAGAGCAGGTAGCCGGTGCGCGGGAGGAGCGGAACGCCGAGCGCCTCGAGCTGTACCGCGAGGCCGAGCAGGATGAAGGCCGGGAGGGCGACGAGGAGGAAGAGTCCCGCTGGGCTGCGTGTGATGGCGCTGTACGACGAGCCGGCGATCGCGAGCAGCTGGCGGAACTGCGTGCGAAGGCCGAAGTGGCGCGTGTACGTCGGGGCGGCACCCGCGGCGACCCCGACCTCTGCGGCGGCGCCGAGCGTGACCGGGGGCGGCTGCAACGCTATGGCCGTGGCGCGCCGCGACCGCAGGCGACCGAGCAGCGCTGGCCAGGTCACCGGCACGCGGTACGCGAACCGGAACCGCCGATACATCCACACCCACGCGAACCCCGCGTTGGCGAGCCAGAGCAGCCGGTTGTGCAGCGCCGCCCCCTCGAGCGTGAACGCGCGCACGTACTTCTCCGCCAGCGTCCACTCGAGCAGTACCGCGTTCCAGATGGCGATGAAGCCCATCGGGTCGGTGAGCTTGCCGACCGCCGGCTGCGCCATCGGGTAGAAGACGATCGCACTCACCGGCACCGCGAGGAAGAGCAGCACGAGGCTGGCGAAGTAGCTCGCCATCGCGCGGCCGCTGGCGAGCGCCGCGGCGAACTGGAAGGTGGTGCCGACGATCGCGTTGGGGAGCGCGACGTAGGCGAAGGCTGCGAGGTACGGTCCCGCGGTGATGGGCGCGACGATCTCCGGCGGAATGCCGGGTACCAGCACGGCCAGCAGGCTCCCCACCTGCGCGCCACTGAGCACGAACAGGTTCAGCAGGAGCGCCGCGAGCCAGCGCCCGCCGAGGTAGGCGCCCTTGCTGACCGGGGTCACGTACATCAGCTGGTCGATCCGTACCTGCGCGTCGCGCGCCGCCGCCTCGCCCGCCAGCACCGGCGCCACCATCAGCCAGAGGAGGCTCGTGAGCACCGTCGCCGCCGTGATGATGAACGGCGCGTTGAGGCGGAAGTCCTCGGTGAGCGTGACCGGGAGGATCCCGGTGCGCGTGAACGGGAAGGTGAAGGCGCAGAGCGCCGCAAAGCCGAGCCACGGCCATGGGCGGCGCAGCTGGTAGGCCAGCTCGAACCGGAGGATGCCGAGGAACCTCATGCCGGCACCGCGGCGCGCCGGCCGATGCGCCCCGCCATGGTGCAGAAGTAGACGTCCTCGAGGTCGGGCTCGGCCGCCTCGAAGCCGGGACCCGGCGGTTCCTCGCCGTGCACATGCACGAGCGTGCGGCCGGCGAGCAGCTTGGTCGAGATCACCGCGTGCGCGCGCTCGATCGCAGGCAACTCCGCTCGGTCCACGACGCGGCGCCAGATGCGGCCGCGGAGTGCGCGCATCGTCTCGAGTGGCGAGCCCTCGAGCAGGATCTCCCCATGGTCGATGATCGCCATCCGCGTGCAGAGCTCACTCACGTCCTCGACGATGTGCGTGGAGAGGAGGATCACGCTTCGCTCGCCGAGCTCGGCGAGGAGATTCAGGAAGCGCACGCGCTCGGCCGGGTCGAGCCCCGCCGTGGGCTCGTCCACGATCATGAGCTGCGGGTCGCCGAGGAGCGCGACGGCGACGCCGAAACGCTGCTTCATGCCGCCGGAAAAGCCCCCGAGCTTCTGCGCCCGCACCTCCCAGAGATTGACGCGGCGCAGCAATGCCTCGACGACGTCACGCCGCTCGCCGCGCGCGGCGATTCCCTTGAGGAGCGCGAAGTGGTCGAGAAGCGCCGCGGCGCTCACGTGCGGATGGACGCCGAACTCCTGCGGGAGGTAGCCGAGGGTGCGGCGAATGGCGTCGGGCTCGCGGAGAAGGTCGGTCTCGCCGAGATGGACGCTGCCGGCGTCGGGGGCCTGAAGCGTGGCGAGGATCCGCATGAGCGTGGACTTGCCGGCCCCGTTGGGGCCGAGGAGGCCGAACATTCCCGGCGGGATGGTGAGCGAGACGTGGCGGAGGGCGTGGACGCCGTTGGCGTAGGTCTTGGAGATGTCCTGGATGCAGAGGTCCATCGGCGCGGCGTCGAGGAGGGAACGTCACGAGCAAAGCACTCTGCATGGTAAAGTCAGGGAATAGCCGACGCAAGGCGGCGCCCGGCCGATCACTCGTGCGCGGGGCGCCGATCGTGTTGTTCGTCCGAGGGACGGCGGCCGCCAACCCGCGGTACCCCGGCTCGGGGCGTTCCTGTCCGCATGGCGTCGAGGCCGACCTGCTGGTGCAGCCACTCGTGCCGGTCCCACCGAGCGTCCTGATTGAGTCCGTGTCCCGCGTCGTACCAGCGGATCGTCCTCGGCTCAGGCGCGGCGTCGTGCAACGCCTGGGCGTCGGCCGCGGGGACCAGGTTGTCCAGGCGTCCGTTCTGCAGCAGCAACGCTGTGGGCGAGGCGTGCGGGATGAACCGCACGGGCTCGATGGGGGTCATGGCCCGCAACCAGTTGACCCGGGTCGCGCACGTCAGACCGGCCATGAAGGCGGCGTCCTCCGGACCGGTGAAGTGCGAGACGAGTCCCCCGTCTCCCACCACGAGTGCCGCCGCCTTCAGTCGCCGTTCGATGCCGACCAGCAGCGCACCCATCGCGCCGCCATAACTGATGCCGAGGTAGGCGATGCGATCGTCGTCGACGTTCGGGCGTGCCCGCAACACGTCAACGGCGCGCTGCAGCTCCTTGATCAGCCGGACCTGTTCGTCCCGATCCTCCGTTGTCCACTGGACGGGCGGTCCACTGCGGCGTGCGAACGGGGCATCGATCGCGATGACCACGGCACCGTGCTGCGCCAGCACCTGCGCCTCGTTTGTCATCTGGCGCGCATTGCCCGGCATGCCATGCATGAGCACGATGCCGGGACGCAGGCTCGAACGTGTGACCGGATCGAAGAGCATCCCGGTGACGGATCCGCCGTCGGGACTGCCAAACGAGATGGTGCTGACCTCCACGCCGTTGCTCTCGGACTCGACCGTCGTGCGCACGTCCAGCGGCGCATTGACGTCGTAGGCGAAGAGGCTGCGCTCGGCGGACGTCGCCGGGCCACCGAATGGCGGACGTGCGACGGCGCAGGAGTCGCCCGCCGCAGGCGGCCCGGTGACCACCTCGTTGCGCGATTCGGGCTGCGAGCCCGCGCACGCGAACGCGACCAGGATGAGCGGGATGAATACGCGTTGCATGACACGCTCTCGAGAGGTTCTACCGAGCCGCCGGCGTCGCCCGTTGCCCGTGCACACCGTGGCGGCGGTTCCGGTCGGCGGCGGACGCGCAGCACGTCCGTGACGACTCGCTGCGTTCCGCCCCGACCACGTGGGGAAACCGGCAAGGTGGCACGCGGGCACGGGCCGGACGACGATGCAGCCGTGAAGCGACGGGAATCGTCGACGAACGGCTCGTCATGGCGACGAGCGGCGTGTGACGGATGTGCAACTTCCTCGGCGTCAGGACGAAGTGCCGACGTCGACGGCAGGCGGGAGGACGGTGGGGCAGCCCCTCAGCGCCCCACCTGCGGCCACGAGTCGACCAGCTCCGCCATGCGCTTCCGCGTCGCCTCGTTCGGCAGGCGGCCGATACCGCCGGCGAGGTTGTCGAGCATATGCGTGGCCTTGCTCGTCCCCGTGCGGACGACGGTGACGGCCGGATGGGAGATGACGTACTTGATGAAGAACTGCGCCCACGACCTGGCGTCGAAGTCGGCGGCCCACTCCGGGAGGGACATGGTGCCCGCGCGACGGAAGAGCGGCCCCGTGCCGCCTTGGCCGAAGGGGAAGTACGCGATCACGCCGATCTTCCGCTCCTGGGCGAGCGGCAGGATCGTCTCCTCGACCACCTGGCGATTGTCGAGGGCGTAGTCGATACCGATGAAGTCGAGCGGCTCGTTGCGCATGACCGCCTCGAGCCTGGCGTACTGGTGATCCGAGATCACCTGTGCGCCCACGTAGCGCACGCGCCCCTCCTTCTTCAGCGCCTGCACCGTGGCGAGATGCGTCGGGTCGGTATTGGCGGGGTTCACCAGCACCAGGTCGAGCCTGGGCACCTTGTACCTGGCCAGTGACCGCTCGACCTGCGCCCTCACGAGGGATTCGCCGGGGCCGGGCTGCGGCGGGCCGGGCGGGGAACCCCGGGCCGACCAGAAGACCCTCTCCTGCATCCCAAGATCGGTGGCGATCGTGGCGGTGACCCCTTCAGCCGCAGCCGACTGGTGCACCGTGTCGAGGAACCTGCCGCCGTGGTCGACGAGCGTCTTCAGGATCTCCGCGAGCGCGGCGTGATCGGTGGACGGGGAGTTCCCGAACTGGAGCCCGATGACCGGCAGCATCTCGCCGGTCGATGGAATGGCGCGCTGCATGAGCGTTCCGCCCGGCTGCCGCAGGGCGTGCAGCAGCTCCGGTGTGAGCCCGAGGGCGGCGCCGGCGCCGGCGGTGATTCCGAGGAACTCGCGACGGCTGATCATTCCATTCACCCCTCAACACGTACGTGCATCCGGTCACGGTCGTTGCCGTCGCCGGCCCCGCCGGCAACAACATCATCGGGGTCGCCCTCGCCTTCAACTGG
>CAZVDJ010000361.1:0-5083 GCA_964626245.1 uncultured Gemmatimonadaceae bacterium | reverse complement strand
GTCTACTCCGTGAGCTGGAAGCCGCCGGCGAGTATCGATGGGTATTGAGGGCTTGCGGGGAGCGGGGGGAGGGGTGGGGGGTGGTGTGCGGGGCGCCCACAGGGCGCCCCGCGGCGCGTTGGGCGTGTACGTGGGGCGCGACGGCCGTGACCGCCCGCGACGGAACCGGCGCGTTGCGTGTGCCCACGCGGCGCGAACTGCAGGACGTGGCGCGGCTGGCGGCACCGATCGTGGTGGTGCAGGTGGCGCTCATGCTCATGGGGACGGTCGACGCCGCGATGGTCGGACGCGTTTCGGCGACCGACCTGGCCGCCGTGGCGTTAGGCAACTTCTGGTGGGTCACGATCGCGCTGTTCGGGGCCGGGGTCGTGATGGCCATCGATCCGGTGGTCTCGCAGGCGGTTGGCGCCCACGATGAGGAGGCGGTCGCGCTGGGAGTGCAGCGCGGGCTGGTGCTGGCCGGGGCAATGACGGTCGTCGCGTCGCTCTGCTTCATCCCCACCGACGACTTCCTGCGCCTCATCGGCCAGCCACCCGAGGTGATCCCGATCGCCGCGCGGTGGGTGTGGATCCAGATCCCATCCACACTCCCCTTCTTCGTCTTTGTCGCCTTTCGCCAGACGCTGCAGGCGCACCACGTGGTGCAGCCCGTGGTCATCGCCGCGATCGTGGGGAACGTGGTGAACGCCTTCCTCAACTGGGTCTTCATCTACGGCAACCTGGGGGCGCCAGCGCTTGGCGCGGTCGGGGCGTCGATCTCGACCACGATCGGTCGTTATGTGATGACGACGGTACTTCTCGTCCTCGGGTGGCGGCACATCGGGCATCGCATTCGCCCGTGGCGCCCGGACGCGCTGCGCTGGAGCCCCATCGGTGCAATGCTGCGCATCGGGCTCCCCATCGGTGTGCACCAGTTCTTCGAGATCGTGGCCTTCGGTGGCGCGCTCGCGCTCATCGGCTTGCTGGGGACGATCCCGCTGGCCGGACACGAGATCACGATCAGCCTGGCGGCGCTCACGTACATGGTGCCGCTCGGGATCAACGCCGCGGCCGCCGTGCTGGTCGGGCGGGCCATCGGTCGCGGTGACGACGAGGCGGCGCGCCGAGAGGCGAGTGCGGCGCTGGCGTGCGGCATGGCGTTCATGTCGGTCTCGGCGCTCGTCCTCCTGGCCATCCCGGGCACGCTAGCGCGCATCTTCACGGCTGATACCGCCGTGCTTGCGGTGGCCACCTCGCTCATCCCGATCGCCGGCATCTTCCAGCTCTTCGACGGCGTGCAGGGCGTGTCGAGCGGAATCCTGCGGGGGGCGGGCGACACCCGCGTTCCGATGCTGATCAACGTCCTGGCGTACGCGGTGGTGGGACTCCCGCTCGGCGCGTGGCTCTGCTTCGGAGCGGAGCTGGGGGCGATCGGGATGTGGTGGGGGCTCGTCGCCGCGCTCGTCGTTGCGGCTGGCGCGCTCGGCTGGCGTGTGCACACGCACCTGGGGCGCCCGCTCTCGCGTGTTCGTGTCGAGGGCGGCGCACCGACCTGATCCGGCGCACCGCTCTCGACGGCGCGACCCGCGACCCGTATCGTGAGCGCATGGCCTTTCCGACCCGACTGGTGCTGCGTGGTGCGAGGTTCGCGCTGACCGGGGCGATTGGCGGTGCCGTGCTCGGGCTCGTGACGTTCCTCCCTGGCGAGCTCGTGGCAACCGCCGACCTGCCCGGTGGGGCGACCTTCTCCTGGCCACTGGCGTGGGGGGTGGCGTGGGCGTGCGGACGCGTTGGCGCCGTGGTCGGGGTGATCTTCTTCCTCATTCGGCGCACCCTCATGGGCGAAGTTGCCGATCCTCGACTCACCGTCACGGACGAGCGGCGCGCGGCGGCGATGGCGGCGTCCAACACGCGCGCTGCCGACTCGCGAGGCGAAGGGACGGAGGTGACCGCGAGCGGGCTGCCCCACGGCTAACGAGGGGCGGCGCGAGCCATTCGTGTCTGCCGTGCGCGAAAAACGGGGCGACCGCCTGGTCGCCCCGTTCACCCTCCCAATGCCTCCGGCGAGCGTACCGCTAGACGCCCTTCTCCTCGAGCAGCGCCATGAACTCGGCGGGAGTGGAGATCGCGAGCAATCGATCGGGGACGTCGGCTTCCTTGCTGAACTGCGCGATCTTGCCCAGCACGGGGAGGTACTGGTTGGACACCTCGAGCGGCGGGGCGACGATCAGGAAGAAGAACTTGACCGGCTTCTCGTCGATTGCCTTGAAGTCGAGCCCGGTCGACTTGCGTCCGAAGGCGACGCGCAGCCGGTTGACGACGAGCGACCGGCAGTGCGGGATGGCGATGTTGCGGCCGATGCCGGTGGAGCCGAGGTTCTCGCGACGCTTGAGCATCTTGAAGAGCATCGCTTCCGACTTCTCCTCCAGCTTGAGGAGCCCGATCAGCTCCCGCAGGATCTCGTCCTTCGTGGTTCCTTCGAGTTCCAGCTTGATCGCGTCCTCGGAGAAGAACTCTCGCAGCTCCATCGATGGCCTCGGGGGTCATCCCGCCGCGCGTGGCGGCCGGGTCGTGCGCAGCGCCGGAGGGTGCACCCGCCCCGGCGGCAGAAGACCGGGCAAGTTATCGGAGGCCGCAAGTCGTGTCAAAGCTTCGCGTTGAATCACCTTACCGGCGCCGTTAGCTTGCCCGCATGCCGTTTCCGTATCCCGTCGCCCACGACGTCCCGCTCTTTCTGGCCCCCATGGCCGGCGTGTCGGAGTCGCCGTTTCGACGGCTCTGCCGCCGGTACGGCGCCGACGTGGTGGTCACCGAGTTCCTCTCCGCCGAGGGAATTCGGCGGGAGAACGAGGCCACCCTGGCGAAGCTCCGGTTCAGCGCGGACGAACGGACGATCGGCGTGCAGATCTTCGGCGCCGATCCGGCGGCGATGCGCGAGGCAGCGGCGCTGGTGACCGACGTGTTCCAGCCGGAGTACATCGACATCAACTTCGGCTGTCCTGTGAAGAAGGTGGTGCGGCGGAACGGCGGCTCGGGTTGCCTCAAGGACCTGGGGTTGGTGCAGGAGGTGATCCGGGCCGTGATCGCCGGGACGCACCTGCCGGTGACGGTGAAGATCCGCTCCGGGTGGAGCGAGGAGATGCGCGACCCGGTCAAGATCGCCCTGCACTGTCAGGCGGCGGGGGCACGGGCGCTCGCGCTCCATCCGCGCACGCGGACGCAGATGTACACGGGACAGGCCAACTGGGATGAGATCGCGCGCGTGAAGGAAGCGCTCGAGATCCCGGTGATCGGTAACGGCGACATCAAGACGGCGCATGACGCCCTGCGCATGCGCGCGACAACCGGCTGCGACGGCGTGATGATCGCCCGCGGCTCGTTCGGGCAGCCGTGGATCTTCGACCAGGCGCGTGCCCTGATTGACGGTCGCGAGATGCCCGCTGCACCACCGGTTGAGGAGCGCTTCGCTATCGCGTTGTCCCATGCGAAGATGGTGCAGGACTACGAGGCCGATCCCGAGGGAGCGGCCGTCGAGTTCCGCAAGCACCTTGGCTGGTATGTGAAGGGGCTCCCGAACTCGGCGGCCCTGCGCAAGCGGCTGCACGCGGTGAGTTCGTTTGGCGAGGTGGAGGGGATCTTCGAGGACTACCTCGCGTGGAAGGCGGCGCACGGAGAGGCGGAGCGGGAAGGGGAGCGCGTGGACCGGGAGACGGCCGAGGCCGGCCTCGAGGGCGTGAACGAGGGACATGGCCGCGATTCCGTCCACGACGCGGGCGAATCACTCGAGGCGGCCTGACAGATCGGTGAGCAGCCATCGAATCCTGGAGTTGCTTGCCCGGGTCGCGGCCGGAGATATCGCCCCCGAGGCCGCGCTGGAGCGCCTGGCGCTCGAGCCGTATGAGTCGCTCCCGTTCGCGACGATCGACCACCATCGCGCGATCCGGCAGGGGTTCCCGGAAGTGGTCTTCGGGAGTGGGAAGACCGTCGAGCAGGTCGTGACGATCGCCCAGCGGCTGGCGGACAAAGGGGGGGGCTGCCTGGTCACGCGGGCCGATGCCGCGGCTCGCGACGCCCTTCGCGCCCACTTTCCGGACGCGATCGTGAACGACGTCGCGCGGACCGTCCGGCTCGCGGGGGAAGTGCCACCGCCGTCGGGGACCGGGACCATTCTCATCGTCACGGCCGGGACGAGCGACCTTCCCGTTGCGGAGGAGGCTTCGGAGACGGCGCTCGCCATGGGAAACGTGGTGCAGCGCATGACCGACGTGGGGGTGGCGGGAATCCACCGGCTGCTGAGCCAGACCGACGCGATCCGCGAGGCGCGGGTGGTGATCGTCGTGGCTGGAATGGACGGGGCGCTCCCGTCGGTGGTGGGCGGACTGGTGAAGGGTCCGGTGATCGCCGTCCCGACCAGCGTGGGGTACGGCGCGGCCTTTGGCGGAGTGGCGCCGCTCCTGACGGCGCTCAACTCCTGCGCCGCGGGCGTGACGGTGGTGAACATCGACAACGGGTTCGGCGCCGCCGTTGCCGCCTCCAGGATCACGCACGGATAGCGCACGCCCCCACGCGGGCGGGGCTCGTCTCGCTCTCGACTGATCGGCGCAAGCTGCTGACAATCCGCAGGTTCCGGCAGCCACTTCGTGTATGGCTTCAGCTCGTGAGTTGACGCGCCGTCCGGCACCCCCTAGCTTGCGCACCGTAGTCCACGGGGGCGACCTGGATTCGACGGGGTCGGTGAAGCTGTGGCTGCGTGCCCAGCTGCTGAGCGCTGGTAAAACACTCGGCAAAATCACAACTGCCAACACTGAACTGGCCCTCGCCGCGTAACTCTTAGGAGTTGCTGCTGGCGTTGCTCCTGGTGAAGCCCGCCCGAGGCGGCGCCCGGAGTATCGCAATATCGGGATAGCCTGGCGTCGCGCCTCTTGGCGCCGGGCGAAACTCAAGGAGGCTTGTGCAGCAATGGGCCGCTCGCTGGCCAGTGGCTGCAGACCCAAATCGGCGAGCTACGCACGTAGAAGCTGTGGTCGATCTTATCTCGGACCGGGGTTCGACTCCCCGCGCCTCCACTCGGGAAAACCCCAACCGGCATCGGTTGGGGTTTTCC
>CAZVDJ010000360.1:0-5092 GCA_964626245.1 uncultured Gemmatimonadaceae bacterium | reverse complement strand
CCGAGCCTGCGGTCGTCGCACCGCCCACGGGGGTGCCGCACGCATGACAGAAGCGCGCGCCCGGGGTGAGCGGTGACTTGCAGGCGCCGCACGAGACACCCAGCAGGGCAGCGCCGCACTCGGCGCAGAACTTTCCGCGGGACACCGTGCCGCAGGACGGGCACGGCGTGCCGGCGTTGGAGGCGTTGGACATGCGGTCAAGATAGGGCGGACACATGGCGACGCGACAGCGATGGCCGTTGAGCCCCCCGGCCATTCGTCCTAAGCTTCCGGTCCGATTGCCCGTGCCATTTCGATATCGCGACATGCCCAATCCGCTCGCCGGCGCCACCGCACAGGACATCCTCAAGCTCGCCGACGAGCAGGGGGTGCGTTTCCTGCGCCTGCAGTTCACCGACATCCTGGGCGTCAACAAGAATGTCGAGATCCCGCGGAGCCAGTTCGAAAAGGCGCTGGCGGGCGACATCCTCTTTGACGGGTCGAGCATCGAGGGGTTCGTGCGCATCGAGGAGAGCGACATGCTCCTCGTCCCCGACCTCTCCACCTTCCTCGCCTTTCCGTGGGGCGAGGCCGACTCCCGGGTGGCGCGCCTCATCTGCGACATCCACATGCCCGACGGGACGCCGTTCGCCGGCGACCCGCGCGCGGTGCTCAAGCGGCAGATCGCGCGCGCGGCGCAGCTGGGCTACACGATGAATGCCGGGATGGAGGCGGAGTTCTTCATGTTCAAGGCCGGCGCGGAGGGCGGCGCGGGGACGGTCACGAACGACGTGGGGAGCTACTTCGACATGGCGCCGGCCGACCTGGGCGAGGATGCGCGGCGCGCCATCGTGTCCACGCTGGAGCAGATGGGGTTCGAGGTGGAGGCGGCGCACCACGAGGTGGCGCACGGGCAGCACGAGATCGACTTCCGCTATGCGGATGCGCTCACCACCGCCGATCACATCGCGACCTTCCGGTTCGTGGTGAAGGTGGTGGCGCAGCGCTTCGGGCTCACGGCGTCGTTCATGCCCAAGCCCATCTTCGGGCAGAACGGGAGCGGGATGCACACGCACCAGTCGCTCTTTGCCGGCGGCAAGAACGCCTTCTATGCCGCCGATGCCAAGTGGCAGCTGAGCGACGTGGCGCTGCACTACATCGGCGGGTTGCTCAAGCACGCGCGCGGCTTTGCCGCCATCACCAACCCGCTGGTGAACTCGTACAAGCGGCTGGTGCCCGGCTACGAGGCGCCGGTGAACGTGGCCTGGTCCATGCGCAACCGTTCGCCGCTCATCCGCGTGCCGGAGCGGCGTGGCACGGGGACGCGCGTGGAGGTGCGCATGCCCGACCCCTCCGCCAACCCCTACCTGGCCCTTGCCGTAATGCTGGCGGCGGGGCTGGACGGCATCGCGACCAGCGCCGATTACCGCGAGCCGGTGGACACCAACATCTTCGAGATGTCGCACCGCGAGAAGCGGCGCCTGCGCATCGACGACCTGCCGCACGACCTGAACGAGGCGTGCGACGAGCTGGAGAAGGACGACGTGATCCTGGAAGCGTTAGGCGAGCATGTCTCGCGGCACTTCCTGCAGGCCAAGCGGGAGGAGTGGCGCGAGTACATCACGCAGGTGCACCAGTGGGAGGTGGAGCGGTATCTGCTGAAGTACTGACGGGAGGCGGGAGGCGGGAGACGGGAGGGCTTACGGGGGGGTGTGCGGGGGGGTAATGTCTCGGCCCTCACGACCACTCGCCCGGACCATGCGACAGCTATCCATCGGCGCGCGCTTCTCGCGGGCCATCAGGGCCCTTCCGCTCCTCTCGCTCGCGCTGCTTGCGCTGGCCGCGGCGTGCAATCGCGGCGAGAACGGTGGTACCCCCACCGCCAGCTCTCCCACCGAGATCCTGTGGGACACGTGGGGGGTACCGCACATCTACGCGCCCTCGGACGCGCAGGCATTCCGCGCCTTCGGCTACGCGCAGATGCAGGCGCACGGGGACCTGATCCTCAAGCTCTACGCGCAGGCGCGCGGCCGGGCCGCCGAATACTGGGGCGAGGGGAACCTGGCCTCGGACCGCTTCGTGCGCACCATGGGCATTCCGCAGCGGGCCGACGACTGGTTCGATGCGCTCTCCCCCGAGATGCGCGCCAACCTCGAGGCCTTTGCGGCGGGCGCCAACGAGTACGCCATCGAGCATGGCGACGCCATCACCGATTCGGTGGAGGTCGTCCTTCCGGTGACGCCGCAGGACGTCGTGGCCCATGGGCAGAAGATCATCAACTTCCTCTTCATGCTCTTCGGGCAGGCGCAATTGCCGCCCACGCTGGCCAACGACATTCGCCCGGGCTCCAACATGTGGGCCATCGCGCCGGCGCGTTCGGCGAGCGGCAACGCGATGCTCGTTGGCAATCCGCACCTGCTGTGGGCCGACCTGTACCTCTTCTTCGAGTCCCACGTCAACACCCCCACGCGCAACTTCTACGGCACCACGCTGGTCGGGATGCCGACCCCCGCCATCGGCTTCAACGACCACGTGGGGTGGTCGCACACGGTGAACACGCAGGACGGGGCCGACGTCTATCGCCTTGTCCCGATGGGGAACGGATACCGACTCGACGGCGCCGAGCGGGCGTTTGCCACCCGCACCGAGCTGCTGACGGTGAAGACGGCCGGCGGCACGCGCACCGACACGCTCACCGTGCGCGAGACGGTGCACGGTCCCGTTTTTCGCGATGACAGCACGGGGATGTACGCGCTACGCGTGGCCGGGCTGGACGACCCCAGGGCGGTGGAGCAGTGGTGGAGCATGGGCGGGGCGACGTCGATGGCCGAGTTCGAGGGGGCTGTCCGCCAGCTGCACGTCCCGTTCTTCAACGTCATGGCGGCCAGCGCCGACCGGCACATCTACTACTTCTTCGGTGGCAAGACGCCGCGTCGCCCCGGCGGCGACGCGGCGCGCTGGTCGCGCCCCGTGGCCGGCGACAGCTCGGCGCTGGTGTGGAACGAGTACCTGGGATACGACGAGCTGCCGCACGTGATGGATCCGCCCACCGGGTGGCTGCAGAACGCCAACGACCCGCCGTGGACCGCGACCTTCCCGCTCGTCTTCTCGCCCGACTCGTTTGCCCCCTATGTGGCCCCGCGCACCATGGCCTTTCGCCCGCAGCGCTCGGCGCTGATGCAGCTGGCGGATTCGAGCGTGACGTTCGACGAGCTGGTGGCGTACAAGCACTCGTCGCGCATGGCGCTGGCCGACCGCATCCTGCCCGAGCTGCTCGCCGCGGCGCGCGCGACCGGTGACACCGACGCCAAGGCTGCGGCCGACGTGCTGGAGCGGTGGGATCGCCAGGCGAAGGCGGAGAGCCGGGGGGCGGTCCTCTTTGCCGCGTTTGTCGAGGAATGGCTCAAGGGAGCCAACGGCGCGCCGTTCAAGCGGGCATGGCGCCTGGACTCGGCGCTCACCACGCCCGCCGGGCTGAACGACCCCGCGGTCGCCGTCACGGCGCTCGGCGCCGCGGCGCGTGCCACGCGCTCGGCGCACGGCGCGCTGGATGTCCCCGTTGGCGACGTGTACCGGCTGCGGTATGCGGGGAAGGACCTGCCCGGCAACGGCGGGCCTGGTGATCCGTTCGGGATCTTCCGCGTGGCGTACTATGCGCCTGACGAGGACGGGAAGCGGCGCATCCTGGCGGGGGACACCTACTACCAGGTGGTGGAGTTCTCGAAGCCGATCCGGGCCAAGGTGCTGACGGCCTATGGGAATGCCACGCAGCCCGGGTCGCCGCACCGGGGGGATCAGCTGGAACTGTTCTCCAGGGAGGAGATGCGGGAGGTGTGGCGGGAGCGGGCGGTGGTGGAGGGGAAGGTGAAGGAGCGGGTGGCGCTGAAGTAGCAGAAAGGCAGAAGACGAGAAGACGAGAAGACGAGAAGACGAGAAGACGAGGGGCGAGGGCGCGATCGCTTTCGTACAGGACTGTCGCTTGTGATGCTGCAGACCGGTCGGAGGTGATCCTGCAGCGTGTCTTGGGGGTCGGCGGTCGAGCGGGACAGACTTCAATCAGATTCCGACGTCCAGGTTGCGTCATGCGCCTCCTCCTCTGCCTCAACGCCGACCTCTTCTCCTGCCTTGCCGCCAACCGCCTGCTCCCGGTGCTGGCTGGCCACGACGTGTCCATCGCGCTCACGCAGCGGGTCGGCAACGCGGCGCCGTCGCCGGAGGAACCCTGGCAGCGACGCGAGCTGCGCCTGGCCGAGCAGCAGGTGCCGCTGGAGCTGCTCTTTCCGCTCGTTGAGCGCGCGGGGCTGCCGGATGACGGCGTGCGCGCCCTCACCTACGGCGAGCTCACCCGGCACCGCGGCATTCCAGTGACACCGCTCCCCAACCCCAACTCGGAAGAGGGGCTGGCCTGGGTGCGCGCGCAGGCGCCCGATCTCGTGCTCTCGATACGCTACGGCGCCATCCTCAAGTCGGCATTCCTGGGCATTCCGCGCCTGGGGGTGCTCAACCTGCACTCCGGGCTCCTTCCCGCGTACCGTGGTGTGCTGGCCACCTTTCGCGCCCTGGCCAACGGCGACCGGGATATCGGCTGCACGGTGCACTACATCGCCGACGGGACCATCGACACCGGACCGATCATCGCCACCACGCGCACGCCGGTCGATCGCGCGCGCTCGCTGTTCTGGCACATCGCGCAACTGTACGGGCCAGGGGTGGACGCGTTAGGCGACGCTGCGCGGCGCGTGATGCGCGGGGAGACGCTGGGCACCTCCGCACAGGCGGGCGGGAGCTACTACACGTACCCGACGCGAGCGGAATGGGAGCGGTTCAGCGCGGATGGGTGGAAGGTCGTGACCATCGGGGACGTGGCGGAGCTGTGGGGGAGCTTTGCCGTGAAGGGGTAGGTCCGTCGGCGGGCGCACGCGGCACCGTCGGGAAGGCGCCCCGTTGCCTTGCCCACGCCCCCGTCCCCGCCGAGCTTCCCTTCGCTCATCGCCGGGAGGCTCGCGTGCTGCACCACGGATTGCTCGTCCTCACCCTGCTCGGGACGTCCATCGGCGCCTCGCCCGCCCCCGCGCGCGACACCTACCCACGCCAGCCCGTCGACGTCGAGCAC
>CAZVDJ010000359.1:0-5098 GCA_964626245.1 uncultured Gemmatimonadaceae bacterium | reverse complement strand
GGGATACCCGGCTGGTGAACGGGAGGCAGGAGCCCGAGCTTCGGATGGCGGCGGGGCAGGTGGAGCGGTGGCGCATCGTGAACGCCGCCAGCGCGCGTTATGTGCGGCTCTCGGTGGGCGGCCGGCCGTTCAGGATCATCGGCAGCGGTGGCGGCTTGATCCCGTCGCCGGTGACCGCGACCGAACTACTGCTCTCCCCAGCCGATCGCACGGAGATCGCCGTCGGCCCGTTTGCCGAAGGCGAGACGCTGCGCATCGAAACGCTCCCGTTCAACCGCGGGTCCTTCAAGTCGCACAAGAAGCCCGAGCTCTTTGCCACGCTCAGGGTGGGAGCCGCCGCTCCCTCCAGGACGCAGCTCCCCGACCGGCTGCGCGAGATCGAGCCGCTGGTGACCGGACCGGTCACCCCTAACCGCGACGTGCGGCTCGGCTTCGGCCTGGGGATGGCGCACGGCGTCGAGTTCAACATCAACCGCGAGCAGCACCACGTCGCCGAGCCGGTGCGGGTGGGTGAGCTGCAGGTGTGGGATATCCGCAACCGCTCGCCCGTCCACCATCCCTTCCACCTGCACGGCTTCTTCTTCCAGGTGCTGGAGGTGAATGGCAAGGCGCCCGGCTACCTGTCCTGGGAAGACACCGTCAACGTGCCGCCCTTCGGGAGCGTGCGCCTGGCGTGGATGCCGGACGACCGGCCCGGCGAGTGGATGTACCACTGTCACATCCTCGAGCACCACGCCGCGGGGATGATGGCGCACTTCACCCTTACTTCCGCCCCCTCCGCTGACTGAACAACCACTCCACGAATTCCTTCGACCCATACGCGGCGTCCCACGAGTTGTGGTCCACCCCAAGGAACTCGGTGTACCGCACGTTGGCCCCCGCGTCCTTCATCGCGGTGAACGGTTCCCGTGAGCCGCTGACCGGTACCACACGATCCATCTCCCCGTGGAAGATCCACGTGGGCACCTGCTTGAGCTGGCGCGCCATGGCGGCATGGGGCGCTCCGCTGTCGGCGGGGACGACGGGGACGGCAGCAAACCGGCTGTTGACCGTGATCCAGCCGCAGATGGGGGCGACGGCGGCGAACAGGGTGGGGTTGCGATACGCTACGTACCAGGTGCCGCGCCCACCCATGGAGAGGCCGGTGAGGTAGACACGGTCGGGATCGACGCGATACTGGGACATCGTCTGCCGCAAGGCGACGAGCGCGGCCTCCGCGGGGGCGCCGCTCCACGCGGAATCGGTGGGGACCTGCGGGAAGACGACGATCGCTGGAAAACGGCTGGGATCGCGGCGGATGGCAGGTGCAAGGCCGACGGTGGTCTGCAGCAACCCGTCGGAGCCGCGCTCACCCGCACCATGCAGGAAGAGAATCACGGGCCAGTCGGTGCGCGTGGCATACTCGGCGGGGACGTAGACCTGATAGCGATACGTCCGGCCGTCGACGGTCGCCGCGCGGTCGAGGAAGCCGGTCTCCACGCGCTGGGCGATGGCTTCCTGGTGGATCAGGCCGAGCAGCGCGAGCGCGGCGAGGGAGGTGCGGCGCATGGGGTGGCTCCGGAGTTCGGATGGGTGCCGCAGCGCGACGGTCACTGCGTGGTCGCGCGCGCAGCGAATCTGGAGCCGCGCCGGGTTGCCGTCGAGGGAGACCTGCCACCCGCGTGACATCGCGACCGTCGCGCGACGAGCGGTGTACCAAGCGACTGCGGACGCGCCCCAGTCGCATTCCTCCTCCCCCCGCACGATGACACATCACCGGCAACGCCTTCTCCCGATCGTGCAGCTGCTGGTCCTTGGAGGGTGCGACGCGTCGCCCGAGCGCTCCGGCATGTTTGCCACCAGCGACGGTACCCGGCTCGCGTGGGAACGCCTGGGGGCCGGAGACGAGGTGCTGGTCGTCCCCATGCGGCTCTACCTCGCGGAGCATCTGGCACCACTGGCCGAAGGGCGCACGGTGCTCTTCTACGATCCGCGCGGCCGAGGGGCGTCGGACCCGGCGGACTCCGCGAGCGTCTCGCTCGATCGTGCGGTGCTCGACCTGGAGGAGCTGCGTGCCGGGCTTGGCATAGGGCAGATGGCGCTGCTGGGGTGGTCGGGGCTGGGGATGGAGATGGCGGTCTACGCGATGCGGTACCCGCAGCGCGTCACTCGGCTGGTCCAGCTGTCGCCGGTCCCGCCGGCGCAGGCGATCATGCGCGAGGCGGGGGGCGACGCGCGCGCGACGCGCACCGACACTGCGGCGCTGCGACGGCTCTACGAGCGCTTCGACGCGGGGGAGTATGCCAACGATCCGAAGCGCTTTTGCGAGGAGGAGCGGCGCCTGACGCTGCCGTCCAACTTCGCCGACACCACGCTCGCGTCGCAGGTGGCCAACGTGTGCGAGTACGCCAACGAGTGGCCGCTCAACCTGTGGCCGTACTTCGGTGCACTGCTGGGCTCCTTTGGCGACTACGACTGGCGCGAGGAGCTGCAACGGCTCGCGGTGCCGCGCCTGGTGATCCACGGTCGGGAGGACGGGATTCCGCTTGCCGGCGCCCGGGCCTGGGTGGCTGGATATCCGACGGCGCGGCTGATCGAGCTGAGCCCAGCGGGGCACTTTCCCTTCATTGAACAGCGCGACCAGGTGCTCGGGGCGATCGACGAGTTCCTGCGGGGGACCTGGCCGGCCGCGGCGGTGCGGCTGGCTGGCGACTCGTCGCGCGTCCGGTCGCCAGGCTAGAACGCGGCGCGGGCGGCGCGCGCCCGAGGGCGGTCGCGCCGTCCCGCGTGATGCTCGCCGCGCACTATCCCGGCTTCACATTCGCATTCAGCCGGAACAGGTTCGTCGGATCGTACTGCCGCTTGACCGTCACCAGTCGCGCGTGATTCGCGCGGAAGTTCTTCTGGATGGCCTGCGCCGAGTGGTCGGGCTCGAGGTCGTTGACGTAGAAGCCCTCGGTAAAGCGCTCCAGCGTGGCCCAGTACTCGCGAATGGCGCGCATGTGCTCCGTCGGATCGTCGCCAAAGCGCCACTGCGCCGCGGTGAGGAGGTTGGCGAAGGCGTCGCGTGAAGGGAATGCGGTCGCGCTCGACGGAATGCGGGCAATGGCGCCGCCGCTCATCTGGAAGAAGATGGCGGTGCCTCGCGTGGGCGACGCAGGGAAGCCCTCGATCATCTTCGCGATGAGGTCATCGGCGAGCTTCGGGATGAAGCCGCTCTTGAGGTAGATCCCCTGGGCGCGCGGATCGGTGACGTCGCCCGAGCGTTGCAGCACGGTGTAGTCGACGGGGACGACCTTGTCGGCGAGCGGTTGCCCCAGCCGGCGCAGGGGGGCCATGGCCGACTCGAACTTGCCCGGCTCTCCGCAGTAGCAGACATCCACGATGACGATGCCGGGCTGGTTGCCCGGCGGTTGCGCCATGTTGAAGCCGAGCGACAACTCGTCAGGCGCACGCAGCGCGTAGTCGCCCATCATCTGCAGCACGTCGCGCGCGCGGGCGATGGGGTAGATGAGCTCACCGCCCATGACCTGCCGCGACATGGGGTGCAGCTTGAATTCGAACGACGTCACGACGCCGAAGTTGCCGCCGCCGCCGCGCACGCCCCAGAACAGGTCGGGATGCTCGGTTGCACTGGCATGGCGCAGCTCCCCGTCGGCGGTGACGACGTCGACGCTGGCCAGGTTGTCGATGGCCAGGCCGAACTTGCGCGCCACGCGCCCGAAGCCGCCGCCCGTGGTCAATCCCCCAACGCCGGTGTGCGAGACGGTGCCAAGCGGGGTGACGAGGCCGTGGGCCATGGCTTCGTGATCCACGGCGCCGAGGAGGCTTCCCCCAGTGACCCACACTCGGCGCCCGCGCGGGTCGGCCCGCACGTCGCGAAAGTGGGAGAGGTCTACCTGGATGCCGCGGTCGCAGGTGGACTGCCCGGAGAAGCTGTGCCCGCCGCACTTGACCGCC
Organism: uncultured Gemmatimonadaceae bacterium; assembly: GCA_964626245.1. Lineage (GTDB taxonomy): Bacteria > Gemmatimonadota > Gemmatimonadetes > Gemmatimonadales > Gemmatimonadaceae > SCN-70-22. The sequence continues at coordinate 1,159 of CAZVDJ010000359.1, read as the reverse complement.
AGGAGCAATCCGCCGTGTTCGCGTGCGAAGCGCACCGCGGTCTGTATGTCGGCGGCACCGCTGGGCTGGACGATGAGCGCGGGCCGCTTGTCGAACGACGGGCTGAGGATGCGCCGGGCGTCGTCGTATCCGGCATCGCCGGCGAGCAGGAGCCGGCCGCGCAGCCGGGAGCGGAGCGCCTCGACCTTGGTCCCGGCGATGGTGACGGCCTTGCCGTCACCCGTAACCGCCTCCAGGTCGGCCAGTCCGCGACGTCGCTCGGGGAGCGCTGGGAGCGCGCCGAAGGCGGTGCGGTTGGGGATGGAGAGCGCGGCGGCGGTGGCCGCGGAGAGGCGGAGGAAGGAGCGGCGTTGCATGACAGGCCTCCGGACGGGGGGGACGGCGACCCGCCGCTGGCGGGACTGGGCGTCGACGGCTTGGCGCTGTGGTCTCGGCGAAGATGCAGAGAACTGGTGGCCAGCGCCAGACAGCAGCGCCAGCGCCCACGCCTCGTCGTGCCCGGCGCACGGCGGCGAGCGCCTGCTACCTCCCCCGCAGCTCGACCTCCGCCACGATGAAGCCGAACCCCGGCCAACCGCCGGACTGTACGGCCCGCTGGAACCAGCGCCTTGCCGCCACCGAGTCGCCGCGCGTGAGGTACCAGTTCCCGAGGCCGAAGGCAAGCGTCGCCAGCTGCACATCGGCCGTGTCGGCCGGCGTGATGACGGCGTCCGGGGCGATCTCCCCGCGATAGAGGCGCAGCCGCGTGGCGTAGGCGACGTTGGTCTTGAGCGAATCGGTGCGCCGGGCGAGGAAGGCCCGTGCCTCGTCTGCGCGCCCGGCGCGCGCGAGCGCCATCCATCGCCAGTCGGTGGAGCCGGCGAGTTCACCAGGGTCGGGGGCGAGCGGGAGTGCGCGCGCGAAGTCGTCGGCCGCGCCGTTGAAGTCGCCGCGCACAAAACGCACGATGCCGCGGTGGTACCAGATGCCGTAGATCGTGCTGTCGATCGACGCGGCGCGGTTGAAGTCGGCCATGGCCTTGTCGAAGTCGCGCACCGACAGGTAGCGGTGACCGCGCCAGCGTAGGAGGAGGGCGTTGTCGGGGTGCGCGGCGCGGCCGCCCCAGAATGTCTCGAAGGCAACCCGCAACTAGCGGGCGCCCGCATGCGCCCAGACCAGT
>CAZVDJ010000358.1:0-5102 GCA_964626245.1 uncultured Gemmatimonadaceae bacterium | reverse complement strand
CCTTCCTCCGCATCCATGTGAACGCCGCGCATGAACCATCGTGGCGCGTACGCGCCGATGGGGAGCAACGCGACGTCGAACGGGCCATGCCGTTCCCCGATGCGACTGAACTCCGGGTGGTAGGCCGAGTCACCGCCAAAGTAGACACGGCGTGACGGCCCCAGGATGCTCCACGAACACCAGAGGGTGTCGCCGCGATCGCGCCACCAGCGCGCGCTGAAGTGACGCGCAGGCGCGCTCGCCAGCCGCAACGCACCCAGCGACACCTCCTCCCACCAATCCAGCTCGGTGATCCGCTCGGCCCCCCGCGCGGCCAGGAAGGGGCGAAGTCCCAGCGGCGCGACCCACGCCGCCTCGGGGTACCGCCGCGTGAGGCGGCGCACGGTGCGGTCGTCCAGGTGGTCGTAGTGATTGTGCGACAGGACGACGACGTCGATGGGTGGGAGCGCGTCGAAGGGAATGCCCGGCGCCACCCAGCGCCGCGGCCCCACGAAGCGGAACGGCGATGCGCGCGGACTCCAGACCGGGTCGGTGAGCAGGTTCACGCCGTCCAGCTGCAACAGGAAGCTCGAGTGACCCACCCACGTCACCGCGACCTCGGGAGAGACCACGCGCGCCGGGTGCGAGGGATGCACGCGCGCGAAGGTGGCGGGGTCGGGATCGGCGGGACGACGCATCGTGAGCCGCTCCCACACCATCCAGCGCAGCACGTCGCGCAGCCCGTGGGGTCCGGGATCGCCCGGCCAGGGGTTGCGGTATCCGCCACCGGGGCGGTGATGCATGGGAACGGTCATGCGCGGCCGGAAGGGCGATGGCGAGGCGACGTCCAATGCTCGCACCGAGCCCGCTCGGTTGGCGAGGGGTGACGCGCCCAGTACATTCCCCCCTCCCCCCTCCTCCCTGCGCGACCGGCGAAGCGGACGCCGCCACCGGTCGCCGAGGGGTTCGGGCGCTGCGTCAGGCGCGCCCCGTCCGCTCAGAGGTGCCTTGCATGCCCGACATCACCTGTTCTCGCTGTAGCCAGACGCGCGCCGGCTTCGAGCGCCCGCCTTTTCCCGGTGCCATCGGGGCGCGGATCGTCGCCGAGCTGTGCCAGTCCTGCTGGGGTGACTGGCTCAAGCAGCAGACGATGCTCATCAACCACTACGGCCTCAATGTGATGGATCCGCAGGCGCGGAGCTTCCTCACCAAGAACATGCAGGCCTTCCTGTTCAAGGCAGGTGAGGGCGAGGACGTCGATACGTCCAAGAAGGGGACGATCGCGTGGTAGTGAGGCAGGCGACTCCCTTCGTCGTCATCCCGCTTGTCCTGCTTGCGGCGTGCGGCGGAGGGCTCGCGCCGTCGCCCCGCCCTGCTCCCGCGCCAGTCGCCGCCGCTCCCCAACCCTCGCCAGCGGGCCGGCCGGCGTCGCCGAGTCCGGGCGCGTCGTCACCCGTGCGAGTCCCGGCACCGCCACCGGAGCGTCCGACGCTCGCTGACGTGTCGCCACCGCAGCGGCTTCCGGCGCAGGCCGCGTCGGCCGCGTGGGCCGACTCCGTCCTCCGCACCCTCTCCACCCGGGAGAAGGTCGCGCAGCTCGTCTGGCCGTGGATCCTGGGCGATTTCGTGAACGAGTCGAGCGCCGAGTGGCAGCGCCTCTCCCGACTCGTCACCGAACAGCGTGTCGGCGGCTTCATCGTGTCGGTCGGCTCGCCCACCGACGTCGCGCTCAAGGTGAACGCGCTGCAGCGCCTCAGCGCGCTCCCCCTTCTCATGAGCGCCGACCTGGAGACCGGAGCCGGCTTTCGCTTTCGCGGCGGCTACTTCATCCCCAACGCCATCGACCTGGGGGGCGCGACGACCTTTCCCTGGCAGATGGCCCTGGGCGCCTCGGGAGACACGGCGCTGGCCTACGACGTGGGGCGGATCACCGCGCAGGAGTCGCGCGCGTTAGGCATCCACGTCGCGTTCGGCCCGGTCCTGGACGTCAACAACAACCCCGCCAACCCGGTCATCGGCGCGCGCTCGTTCAGCGAGGATCCGGTCATGGCGGCGCGCCTGGGCTCCGCCATGGTGCGCGGCCTCCAGGAGCACGGAATGCTCGCCACGGGCAAGCACTTTCCGGGGCACGGCGATACCGAGACGAACTCTCATCTCGCGCTCGCCACCGTCACCGCCTCGCGCGCCCGGCTCGATTCGGTGGAACTCGTCCCCTTCCGCGCCGCCATCCAGGCGGGCGTGGGCGGGATCATGACCTTTCACGGCTTCCTTCCTGCACTCGACTCGGCACGCGTTCCGGCGACGCTCTCCACGCAGGTGATGACCACGCTCCTGCGCGACGAGATGCGCTTTGACGGGCTGCTGATCTCGGACGCCATGGACATGCGCGGCGTGATCGACCAGTTCGGCGCCGCCGAGGCAGCCAAGCGGGCGGTGGCCGCTGGCAACGACGTCCTCCTCATGCCGGCCGACGTTCCCGGCGCGATCGACGCGGTGATGAACGGGCTGGCGGAAGGGCGCTACGATGAGCGCCGCATCGAGCGCTCGGCCCATCGCATCCTCGCGCTCAAGCACCAGTTCGGGCTGGAGCGCGACCGCCTGGTGGACGTGGAGCAGGTGCGTCGAGTGGTCGCGAGCCAAGCCAATCTCGACGTGGCTGCGGCCATCGCGGAGCGTGGGTTCGTGCTCGCCAGGGACTCGCTGTCGCTGGTGCCGCTGGTGGGCAACGCCAGCGCCGCCAACCGCGGACGCGTCTTCTCGATCACGTATGCGCGCCGCACCGACCTGGGCGCCGGTGCAGCGTTCAACGCCGAGCTGCGCCTTCGCCATCGTTCGGTGCAGACGGCCTTCGTGAATGCCGATGATGCGGAGCCGCGCTACGATTCCGTCCTCGCAGAGGCAAGGCGGGCCGACGTGGTGATCGTGGGGTCGTACGTGAACATCACCTCGGAGACTGCGACGGCCGGAGCACCCAAGGCCTTCGTCGACTTCGTGCAGGCCTTGCAGCGCGCGGGCGCGCGGGTGATCGTGGTTTCGTTCGGGACGCCGTATCTGCTGCAGCAGATGCCCGACGTCGGGACCTATGCGGTGGCGTGGGGCGGAACGGTGGCGTCGCAGCGCGCGGCGGCACGCGCACTTTCGGGGGAGCGCCCCATCAGCGGCACCCTTCCCACCGCGATACCGCCGCTGTTGCCGCGCGGTGCAGGACTGACGCGCAGCCCCTCCCGGTAGCGTTGGGCGCGTCGTACCGCTGGACGTTCGGGGCGGTCAGAATCTCCCCTTGACTTTAGTTGCTGGCTGGTACTTATTCGGCCGGTCATGCGCGACTGGGACCCTGCACCTCCCGCCACTCCCTCGCCGCGCGCGTCGCCCCGACGCTCCTCGCATTCCATCGACGTCGTCCTCTTCACGCCTCGCGGCCGACATCTGGCTGCGCTGTGCGTTCGCGCTGCCGACCCGCGCGCTCGCGAGCACTGGCAGCTACCGACCGACTGGACGGCAATCGACGAGTCGCTGGAGACGGCCGCGCGGCGCGTGGTGCGCGACGCATGCGGATTCGATCCGGCCTGGATTGAGCAGGTCGGCGCGTTCGCCGACGGGCTGGCGCATCCGGGCGACGCCGAGCTTTCGGTGGCGTTCTGTGCGGTGATCCCCTCGTCGCCGGACGAGCGCGCGGGAGGCGAGCACGCCTGGTTCTCGGTGACGGAGCCGCCGGTCCTTCCGGCGCGCCATCGCGCCATTCTCGCGGCGGCCATCGGCGCCCTGCGTTCTCGTGTCGACAACGCCCCGATTGCCTTTCACCTGCTGCCGCCGCAGTTCACGCTCAGCGAACTCCAGCGCATGTACGAGCTGCTGCTGGGACGACGGCTGCACAAGGCCTCGTTCCGTCGGGCGCTGGCGGCCGCCCGTCTGGTGGAGGCGACCGACGAGTGGCGCAGCGAGGGGAGAGGTCGTCCGGCTCAGTTCTATCGCTTTGCCCAGCGGACGCGGTCGGCCGCGAGGAAGGAGTCCCGTGCGGTGCGCTTCGACCTGCTGTAGCCCGTCGACGACGTGCGCGCCCGAAAGCGTCGCGACCGCTTCACGTCTCCCTGACAGCCCCGTTACGGGAACTGGGCTTGACCGTCCTGTGTATTAGTTGCAGAGTGTCAATTACACATCTCGCGTGGGAGGTCGACCGTGCTCGCCTACCTCGAAGCCCTGTGTAGTGCCCTCAAGGCGCGCAACGCAGTCGCCATCGGCGACCTGCTGCGTCATCCGCTGGCGTCCGCCCTTCCGCCCGTCGTCCTCGAGGAAGCCCAGCGCATTGCAGCCCAGCCGGACGCCGATCACTTGGCGCCGCTGCACACGCTGCGACTCTATCATCAGACCGCGCACCTGCTGGGAGCGTGCAGCGACCCGGCGACGCGGCGCCGCACCCCGCTGTCTCTGCCGCTGGTTGCCGAATCGATCGGCGACCGCCCGAGGCAGATGGAGCTCGACCTCTTCATGCAGGCAGCGGTGGCCTAGGTATCTCCCACCCGGCAGCATGGGGCGCATGGCGATCCGCAACGCCACAACCCTCGACAACGCAGACGGGCCTCGCAACAATGCGAGGCCCGCTTCATTTCGGGGACGCGCTACCGGCGTCGCCTAGAACTTTGCCTTGCCGTCGCCGCGCAGGCGCAGCAGGGCCTTGGCAATGGCCACGTTGTCCTGGGCGATGCGAAGGAGCTCTCCAAAGACACCTTGCGGGTTGCGCCCTTCCGCTCGAGCGATCACGGGCGGCTCGTGGCCGTCGCGACGCGTGGGATCGGTGCGGCGCTCGACCGTGACGTGCGCGCGGTGCGTCTCGGTGTCGACGCGCTGCTCCTCCTCGACATTCACGTAGCCGCCGCCGGGAAGCTCCCGCTGGTAGACGACTCGCGGCTCGTTGTTCGTCGGCATCCGTGCCCTCCTTGGCGGCCCGCGACTCGGCGCGACTCCGCCTGCGACATCACCTCGGGCCCGGCCTCCTGCCAGTCCCGTCCACCGCCCCGATGAGAGACGATCAATGCTGCGCTTCGTCACGGGCAAGTTCAGCGCCACCGCCGGCGCCACCGCCGCGGGCCCGCAGCGCCGCCGCGGCCCGGCGACGGCATCAGTAT
>CAZVDJ010000357.1:0-5111 GCA_964626245.1 uncultured Gemmatimonadaceae bacterium | reverse complement strand
ATCGGTGAAGCCGGCCGGTGCACTGAGTGCCGGCAGTCCGGAGTTTGCGCTGAGTCCACACGTGCCGCCGGGTTGCGGTTCGCCCACCGGAACGGGACGCCGGCGGCTGGTGGGGTAGACCAGGGCATCCACTCCCAGCGAATCCATGAGCCCCACCAGGCGCGCGCGCAGCACCAGCCGGCGCGACAGGTTGCGCCGGTACGCCTCGCTGTCACGCACGCCTGCCGTGTCCATCGAGATGATGCGCGCGGTCATGGCGTCGTGGAACATCCCTTCTCGCAGGATGTCGCGCGCCGTCCAGCGCCGGGCACCCGGAATCGTGCGCAGGTAGTCCTCGAGATCGGGATTGGTCTCGAAGCCGATGACGCTCGTGTTGGCGAGGAGCGAGTCGAAGTCGGAAATGCGCACGTCGACCAGCGTCGCTCCCGCGCCCTCCATCGCCCTGGTCATGGCGCGAATGCTGTCGCGAATGTCGGCGTCGATGTCGCCCGTCATGTAGTTGGTGAGCACGGCGAGCCGAGTGCCCCGCAGGGGAAAGGACGCCAGCGAGTCCGTGAAGGCGGTGCGCGACCAGTTGCGCGCTACCTGCGTGGTGGTGTCGGCGGGGTCGTAGCCAATGGTCACGTCGAGCGCGATGGCCAGGTCACGCGCCGAGCGCGCCAGCGGCCCGGGCACGTCCTGCGTGTGCGAGAGCGGGACGACGCCGTCACGGCTCGCCAGCCCCTGCGTGGGGCGCAGTCCCACCAGGTTGTTGAAGGCCGACGGGATGCGGATGGAGCCGCAGGTGTCGGATCCCCACCCGACCGCGGCAAAGCTGGCCGCGACCGCGGCGCCCGTCCCCCCGCTGGAGCCGCCGGGGCAGCGCAGCGGGTCGTAGGGGTTTCGCGTCTGCCCGCCGAGCGAGCTCACCGAGGTGATCCCCGCCGCCAGTTCGTGCATGTTGGTCTTGCCCAGGATCACGGCGCCGGCGGCGCGCAGCCGTCCCACGACAAAGCCGTCGTCCGGCGGCTGCAACGTGGCCAGCGCAAGCGACGAGGCGCTGGTCGGGAGGTCGGCCGTGTCGAAGTTGTCCTTCACGACAATGGGAATGCCGTGCAGCGGGCCGCGCACGGAGCCGCGCTGCCGTTCGGCGTCGAGCGCGGCCGCCTCGCGCCGGGCGCGCGGGTTCAACCGGACCATCGAGTTGAGCGCCGGGCCGCGCTGGTCGTACGCGGCGATGCGCGCCAGGTACGCATCGACCAGCTGCACCGACGTCCATCGCCCGGCGCGCAGCCCATCCTGCAGCGCGGTGATCGACATCTCGTGCACCACGTCGCGCCGCGGCGCGGGCTGGGCGCTCAGCGACACGGGGCCGGTCGCGAGCAGCGTGGCTGCGACGGTAAGGGTCCAACGGTTCATGGCAGGCCTGCCGGCACGAGTGGGATGGTCAGGTGCAACACGTCAGAACGAGCGCGGCATCCCCAGCACGTGCTCGCCGATGTACGAGAGGATCAGGTTCGTGGACACGGGCGCCACCTGGTACAGCCGCGTTTCGCGGAACTTGCGCTCGATGTCGAACTCCACGGCGAAGCCGAAGCCGCCGTGCGCCTGCAGGCAGGTGTTGGCCGCCTCCCAGCTGGCGTCGGCCGCGAGCAGCTTGGCCATGTTGGCCTCGGCGCCGCACGGCTGCGCAGCGTCGAACAGGCGGGCGGCGTCGTATCGCATCAGGTCGGCGGCGCGCACGTTGGCATAGGCACGCGCCACGGGAAACTGCACCCCCTGGTTCTGGCCGATCGGGCGGTCGAAAACGATGCGCTCTCCCGCGTAGCGCCGCGCCCGGTCGATGAACCAGAAGCCATCGCCGATGCACTCCGCGGCGATGAGGATCCGCTCCGCGTTCATCCCGTCCAGGATGTAGCGGAACCCCATCCCTTCCTCCCCGATCAGGTGATCGGCGGGGACCTCGAAGTCATCGAAGAACAGTTCGTTGGTCTCGTGGTTCACCATGTTCTCGATGGGACGCACGCGAAGCCCGCGCGACTCGGCGCCTCGCAGGTCCACGAGAAAGACCGACAGGCCGAACGATCGCTGGCGCACCTGGTCCAGCGGCGTCGTGCGGGCCAGCAGGAGCATCAGCTCCGAGTGCTGCACGCGTGAAATCCAGACCTTCTGCCCGTTCACCACGTAGCGGTCGCCGCGCCGCACCGCGGTGGTGCGCAGGCGCGTGGTGTCGGTCCCCGTCATCGGCTCGGTGACGGCGAACGACTGCAGGCGCAGCGTCCCGGCCGCAATCTGGGGGAGGTAGTGCGCCTTCTGCTCGGCGGAGCCATGCCGCAGCAGCGTCCCCATGATGTACATCTGCGCGTGGCACGCACCGGAGTTGGCCCCCGATCGGTTGATCTCCTCCAGGATGACGGATGCCGCCGTGAGGGAGAGCCCTCCTCCGCCGTATTCCTCGGGAATGAGCGCGGCCAACCACCCTGCCTCCGTGAGCGCCTGCACGAAGGCGTCCGGGTACGCGCCGCCGCGCTCCACCCCCTGCCAGTAGGCGCTGTCGAACGGCGCGCACGCGGCACGGACGGCGGCGCGAATCTCGGCGTGATCGGTGGCGCGCGGATTGATGTCGGTCATACTGTTGGCGGAAGCTTACTTCCTCGTCGAGGTGCCCGTGACCACCCCCCTGATCCTGACCTCCGTGGTCGATGGCGTCTACACCATCGAGCTGTCACGTCCCGACAAGCGCAACGCCATCACCACCGCGATGTATCGCGGCATGAGCGACGCGCTCGACGAGGCCGCCGCGAATCCCGCGGTGCGCGTCGTCTTCCTGCGCGGGCAGGACGACTGCTTCACGGCCGGGAACGACCTGGGCGACTTCCTGGACCCGGCCTCGCGGGAGGCGGCGCAGGGGCATCGCTTCCTCCTCACCATCTCCGCCTTCCCCAAACCGATCGTTGCCGCCGTGGCCGGCCCCGCCATCGGGATCGGCACCACGATGCTCCTGCACTGCGACCTGGTCGTGGCGAGCGATACCGCCCGTTTCCAGCTTCCGTTCGTCGCGCTGGGCCTCTGTCCCGAGGCCGGGTCGAGCATGCTCCTGCCGCAGATGGCGGGGCCGCGGCTGGCGGCGGAGCTGCTGCTGCTGGGCGACTTCTTCGATGCGGAGACCGCGTATCGCGCCGGCATCGTGAATCACATCGTGCCGGCGGCGGCGGTGATGTCGCACACCCTGGCCGTCGCCCAGCGCCTTGCGCGTCAGTCACCCGAGGCGATGAACACCACGAAGGCACTGCTCAAGCGACCGCTGGGGCGCCACGTGCGCGACGTGATCGAGGAAGAGCTTCCGCACTTCACGCGACTCATCGGGAGCGATCACGCACGGGCCACGTTCCGGGCCTTTCTCGAGAAACGCTGACACTCCTGTCGCCTTCACTCCTCGCGTCACGACGCCTTTCCGTGGCGGCACCTCCCCGTCGCGACGCGCGGCGCCGGCTCAGCGCTCCAGGACGCCCGCAAGCCATCGCAGCACGTTCAGCGCAAACTGCGCGTTCTGCTCGGCGAGCGGGGCGTTCATTCCCATCGGGCGCCGCTGCGGTCCCGCCACCTGCGCGCTGAACATCGCCGCCTCCCCAAACAGGGCGACGCGGCCACGCCCAGCGATCACGGTCGCCCCCTGCAACCATCCTCCCACGTCCCTGGTGGGCGTGCCGACCTCGAAACGCCAGGCCACCCGGGGCTCCAGCGACACATAGTCGGGCGGAAGGACCAGCACGGGCCGCACCACTCCGGTCGCCGCGTGGAAGGCCTGTCCGGTGAACGACCGCACCTGTGTCACCGCCTCGCTGCTGTCGCGCCCGCGCACGATGGAATGCGCGGGAAGCGTCCCGTCGTTGCGCCTGAAGACCGTTGGCGCCGAGATCGCCGAGTCACGGCCAGCCGCAGTGGAGAAGCGCGGCAGGGCGAAGCCGTCGATGAAGGTCACGCCGAATGCTGCGGCCAGCGACGCCGCGGCACCGGCCAGCGGCATGTGGTCGGCGATCAGGAGAAGGGCGCCGCCGCGTTCCACCCAGGCGCGCACCACGGCGACCTCGGACTGCGTGAAGGCGCTCGGCGTGGGATACGGATAGCCGGACCACTCGGCATCACTCGGCTGCGCGTTGGCGATGACCAGAAGTCGGCAGCGCGCGAGTGCGGCGTCGGTGAACCGCTCGCGCAGCGGGGACACGACGAATCCGTCGCGTTGCGCCAGTCGCCCGAAGGCGAGGAACCGCCCGTCGAGCGTGTGAAAGTTGTGGTGCCCTTCGTCCAGGCAGAGTGCCGGGCCGCCACCCGCGGCGAAGGCCGGACGTCGAATCTCGGGGCGGAACGCGCTGTCGGCCACCTGCTGCGCCCGGGCGGGGACTACCGCGCACAGCACGGCGGCCAGCGGCAGGACGCAGCGGATCGAGATCATCATCCTTCCCTGTGAGGTGGCGGATGCCTAGCGAGCGGTGGGCATCACGAACTCCGCGCCGCCCGCGTTCCCCTCTGGCCATCGCTGCATCACCGACTTCTGCCGCGTGTAGAAGCGCACCCCTTCCTCCCCGTAGGCATGCAGGTCGCCAAAGAGCGAGCGCTTCCACCCCCCGAAGCCATGCCAGGCCATGGGGACGGGGATGGGGACGTTCACCCCGACCATGCCCACCTCGATGCGACGCGTGAACTCACGCGCTGCATGGCCATCGCGCGTGTAGATCGAGACGCCGTTGGCGTACTCGTGTCCGTTGACGAGCGCGATGGCGCTGCTCAGGTCAGGAACGCGCACGCAGCACAGCACCGGACCGAAGATCTCCTCCCGGTAGATGCGCATGGCCGGCGTGACCTGGTCAAAGAGCGTCCCGCCGGTGAAGAAGCCATCGGGGCGATCGGCCACGCGGTAGCCGCGTCCGTCCACCACCAGGGCGGCCCCCTCCGCGACGCCGAGGTCGATGTACCCCTCGATGCGCCGGCGTGCCTCCGCCGTCACGATCGGCCCCATGTCGGCATCGGGATCCATCCCGTCGCGAATGCGCAGCGCCCGCGCGCGCTCGGCAAGTCGCGGCACGATCGTGTCACCCGCGCTCCCCACCAGCACCGCGACGCTGATGGCCATG
>CAZVDJ010000356.1:0-5121 GCA_964626245.1 uncultured Gemmatimonadaceae bacterium | reverse complement strand
CGGGGATGTCGGTGCCGAAGTACATGCGGCGCAACCCTCGGCCCAGCGTCTGCTCGGGGAGAATGTTGCTCTTGGCAGCGTAGGCGCGCAGCCCGACGATGGTGGTGACGTTGCGCACGTCCCACCCTTCCTTGAGCATCAGGACGGAGACGATGGCCTTGTAGGGCGACGCCGCCGAGTCGATGGCATTGGACTGCTGGCGCAGCAGGCGCAGCTCCTCGGCGTCCTTGCCGCTGGCGGCCTCGGAGATTTCGCCGTTCTTCTTGGTGTGGATGACGAGCACGGCCCCCTCCAGCTCGGGGCAGATCCTGGGGAGATACTCGCCCACGTCGTCGCAGTTGCGCGTGTCGTCCACCATCACGAAAAGCACCGCCTTCTTCCCCAGCGCCTGATGCTCGGCGAAGCTCTTGCGCCATTCCTCCACGCCTAACGCCAGGTAGTCGGCGTAGCGGTCGGCGAAGATGGCAGTCTGGTGCTCGCGCAGCTTGGCCCTGCTCGCCGCATCGGGGAGGACGGGGTGCTTGACCACATTCTGGTGGATCGCCTCCACCAGCGGGTAGTCCGACACGGTCTGGACGAAGATGCCGCCGTTGTCGTGCCGGGGGGTGGCCGTCACGTCCACCTGCAACGCGAGCCGCTTGTCGTTCTGCAGCATGCGGTGGTGGATGTCCTGGATGGACTTGAACCAGGCCATGCGCGGGTCGTGGATGTGGTGCGCCTCGTCGTTGAAGACGGCGAGTTCGTCCACCTCGCGGATGATCTCCCCCAGGTCGGTGCCGCTGTCAGTGGTCTTGCCCGACGGGCGGTCGCCGAAAGGCGAGAGGAAGTAGTGGCTCAGGTCATCGTCGTCCAGCGAGGGTTCGGCCACGTCATGCAGGAAGACGCGATGGACGTTGGTGAGGAAGATGTTCCCGATGTCGTGCGCCACGCGCACGTCGTCCTGGATGTGCAGCGCCACCTGGAAGTCGTCGCGCCAGTTGTTCCCGCCGTGGCCGTTTGGCGGGAGGATGGGGTCGTTGAAGAAGATGCGCAGCCCGTCGAAGTCGGCGCGCAGGCGGTCCAGGACGATGATGTTGGGGGCGATGACCAGGAAGTTGCGCGACAGCTCGGAGCCGTCCTCGTACAGGCGGTGGAAGTAGCTCCACGCGATGAGGAGCGCCATCACCTTCGTCTTGCCGGCCCCGGTGGCCATCTTGAGCACGTAGCGCGGCCAGTCCTCGGGGAACATCCCGTGCGACACGCGCCCCGACGCGTCGAAACGCAGCAGGTCGTACTTGTCACGGGCTCGGCGCACGTCGTGCAACCAGATCACCGTCTCCACCGCTTCGCGCTGGGCGAAGTAGTAGCGGAAGGGGGCGAGCGTGCCGTCGGCTTCCTCCAGCAGGTGATCAGTCTCGAACCAGTGGCGCAGGAGCGCTATCGAGGTCGCCGACGCCCCCTCGTAGCCGCGATTTCTCCAGTCCCACACGGCCTGCCGCACATTGGCCACCAGGGGCGGAAGGAGCTTTTCGTACGCGGTGGTACGGAGCGCCTCGTCGGCCGGAAACCAGCGCTGGGCGGGGTCGAGCGCGGCGTAGGGGGAGGAGGGGAAGTCGGGGTGGAGGGCCATCCGGGAGCGGTGCGAGGGAGACGTCAGCCGGGAACCGTCGTGCGGCTGGATAAGGTAGGGCTTGGGAACGACGCGTCGGAACGGCGGAAGCTGGCGGCGGCAGGGCGCCGGTCACCGTTGCGACGGGAGTCTGGAGGGAACAGCGGACTCAGCGCGGGCCCCGCTCCTGAAACAGCGCGCGCCATTGATTTACCTTGGCGGTCGAACCTAAAATAACGCCCGCCCCTATTTTAGGTTCCTCTCTGAATGCAGCGACCCGCCCCCGGGCGTTACGTCACCGTCGCGACCGCCGGCGAGCCGTTTCAGGCGTTCGTGCCCGCGCCGCTGCCACCGGTGCCGCCGCTCGATTGGTCGCCCGCGTTGCGGCGGCGCTTTGACGCGGCACTCGTAGCGCTCGGCCGGCTCGACGCAGTGACGGCCTTACTGCCCAACGCGGCGCTCCTCCTGTACAGCTTCGTGCGAAAGGAAGCGGTGCTCTCCTCGCAGATCGAGGGGACGCAGTCATCGCTCGCCGACTTGCTGTTGTACGAGATCGACGAACAACCCGGCGTCCCCGTGGAGGACGCGCGCGAGGTGAGCCGCTGCGTGGCAGCAGTGGAGAACGGGCTCACGTCATGGCGCGGCGGGTTGCCGCTGTGCACGCGACTGCTATGCGACATGCACGCGGCCTTGCTCTCGCACCCGGGCGGTCGCGGCAAGACCCCCGGCCAGCTGCGCCGATCGCAGGTGTGGCTCGGCGGGACGCGCCCGGGCAACGCCGCATTCGTTCCGCCGCCGGCCGAGGAAGTGCCAAGCTGCCTGGCGGCGCTCGAGCGCTTCCTGAACGACGACCCCGAGCCGGTGCCGCCACTGCTCAAGGCGGCGCTCGTTCACGTCCAGTTTGAGACCATCCATCCGTTTCTTGATGGCAACGGGCGCATCGGGCGGCTCCTGATCGTGTTGCAGCTGGTGGCCGACGGCGTGCTGCGCGAGCCCATGCTGTACCCGAGCCTCTTCTTCAGGACGCATCGAGCGCTGTACTACGACCTGCTGAATGAGGTGCGCCTGCGTGGTGACTGGGAGCGATGGCTCGACTTCTTTGCCGAAGGGATCGAGGTGAGCGCGACACAAGCCGTGGCGACGGCGCATGCGCTCCTGGCGCTCGTCAACGCGGATCGAGACCGCATCGCCGGCCTGGGGCGTGCCGCGTCATCCGCGCTCGAGGTACACCTCGCACTTCAGCGGCAGCCAATCGCCACGTCGGCCGCGCTGGTGAAGACCACCGGGCTCACGCCCGCGACGGTCAACAAGTCACTGGCTCACCTGGAGCGCCTGGATGTCGTCGCGGAAGTAACGAACCGGCGGCGCGGCCGCGTGTTCACCTACCACAGGTACGTCGAGGAACTGACGGCCGAATTACCGGTACCTCGGTGAGTCGAACGCCTTCACCACGACGCCATCCCACCGGCCTTTCCCTTCGCAACAGGGCAACATGGACCTCGCCCGACTCCTCACCGTTGCCGCCGCTGCCATCGACACCGGTGACGACCAGGCGGCCATCGATGCGGTGACCGTCCTGCTCGGCAGCGCGCCCGACCACCCGGCCGTGTTGTGGCAGGTGGCGCGCTTCTACGCGCTCAAGGGGGCGCTGGGCGAGGCGGCGGCGCTGTACGCGCGTGCCGTGGACGGCGACCCGACGCTGTCGTCGGTGGTCTTTCGCGCGGGGCCACACGTGGTCACGCTGCGCGACGTGGAAGGGTCGACGATGCCCGCCATGGTGCTGGACGAGTTCGCGCGCGGGATGTACGGCATCGCGGAGCGACAGTTTGCACCTGGCGACGTCGTGATCGACGTGGGGGCGCACATCGGGGCGGTCTCGATCATCACCGCCAAGCTGCACCCGCAGATGCGCATCTACGCGTACGAGCCGTCGTCGAGCAACTTCGCCATGCTGGAAGCCAACCTCGCGGCCAACGACGTGCACAACGTCGTGCCGGTGCGCCAGGCCGTGGGAGGCGTCGCGGGGACGCTCGAACTCGTCTGGTCACCGCGGCAGACCGCTGGCGCGAGTGCGAGCCTGAGCGCGGAGGGGCGCCAGCGCATGGTGGACGAGGGGTGGAGCCGCGAGACCGTGCCGTGCGTCACGCTGGACGACGTGTTCGCCGCGCACGGCATCGAGCGGTGCGCCTTCCTCAAGCTCGACTGCGAGGGGGCCGAATGGGAGATCGCGCGCCACGCCCGCGCGCTGGAGCGCGTGGACGCGATGGCGTTGGAGCTGCACGCGCCGCTCACTCGTCAGGCGGAGGGGGTGGGGGCGCTGCAGCAGGAGTTTGCGGCGCTGCTCACGAACCGGGGGCGGTTTCCCGAGGCGGCGGTGTCGTCGACGGTGTGGGTGCGGCACGCGTGAGGGGAGTCGCCGCGCCCTCCGTGGCCCCGTGCACGGACACCACGTGAAACGAGGTGTAGTCGCGCGTGAACAGGAGCGTGCACCCGTCGGGCGAGAAGGTGAAGAAGTTCTCGTCGGAGGCGGTGTTGACGCCGGCGCCTAACGGGCGGAGCGGCGTCCAGGCGCCGTTGACCAGGCGACTGAAGAGCGCATCGCCGTTGCCCGGCCGTCGAGTGGCGGGGTCGATGCGCGCCGTGCCGACGACGGCGACCGTCCCATCGGGCGACAGGACCCCACCCCAGTAGGCCGTGTCGCCGCGCACGCTTCGCCAGAACGGCGGATCGGCGGCGGGGCGCGGGGGAGCGAAGGCGCCGTTGCGAAAGTCGCTCGTCATCACCGACGCGCTGCGCGCCGCCGGATCGATGAGGGTGAACCGGATGGAGCCGTCGGGACGAAGCAGGACGCCGGGATGGTAGAGCCCCGGGCGATTCACCTCTGCGAGCGGGGCCGGCGCGCTCCACGCTGCACCCTGGCGCTCGGCGGTCCAGAGGTGTGCGTTTCGGCGCACCGAGTCGGCACCTGGCAACGGACGGTAGCTGGCGAAGACGAGTCGCTGGCCGTCGTTGGAGATGGTGGGATACAGGTCCGACACGCCGTCGCGGCCGATTGCCAGCGGAGCGCTCGGCACCCACGCCCTAACGCACGCGTGAAGTTGAAACGCATGAATTGTTGATACGGAGACGGTTTTGAGATTGATCGCGAGACCTCTCGCGATTCCTTCACCGGTCTCAACCCAGACAGTGCCTCGTTTCGCGCATGTCGAATCGCCGGTCGGTGCTTCCCGCTGGATATTCCAGTGCGGCTGAGGCATCTGTTCCCCGCCCGCCCCGTGCGTAGAGACATCCAATTAGACGAGCGCGAGAATTCGAGACCGCCACGTCGTGATTCTGAGACGCAGCATGTGAAGATGAGACGCTGCGGGTGATCCTGAGACGGCCCGGGTGATCCTGAGACGGTGTCGTACGACACGAGACGAGCCATCGAGATCACGGTGCGCAAACCGGGAGTCGCCGGAGGTACCGGGACAAAAGCGACGGGCGCTCCGTTCGGAGCGCCCTTCTCCACACCGCGAACTCAGATCGTCCAC
>CAZVDJ010000355.1:0-5130 GCA_964626245.1 uncultured Gemmatimonadaceae bacterium | reverse complement strand
CGGGCGGTACTGCGCCTCGATCGGGAACGGCTCGTGCGCGGAGAGCTCGGGCGCACCGGCGCTGTAGGCATCGGCGTCGTCCAGCGGCACCGAGATGCTGTTCGCGATGTACGGCACCTCGTCGGCCGCGGGGGCGACGAACTCGCCGTACTCCACCTCGATGTCGTCCGACGGCTCGCCCGCAAAGCTGTCGGAGGCCACGAAGCCGAACTCGCCGGGGTCGATGGCTGCGCTCGACTCGGCGTCGGGCGTCGCCGCCTGGATCGGCGCGGCGGACTCGAAGTCGGCGCTCAGCTCCCACGCCTCACTCTCGTCGGCTGCAACAACGGACTCCGGGCGTCCCGGTTCGTCGAACGACGCGAACTCCTCGGCGTTCGCCAAGGCAGGCTCGGTCGACGGCGCGTCGGGCGTCAGCTCCCACTCGGCCTGTGCGGGAGTGGCTGGCGCTTCCGCCGGGGCAGCTGCAACCGGCTCCGCGACGTCGAAGTCGGAGGCGGACAGCTCCCACTCCCCGGCATCAGCGGAGTGCGGGGAGGCCCCCGACGGCACGTCGATGCCGAGGGATTCCATCGCGGGAACGCCGGCGGGCTCACCCTCGTCGGACGCGACCTCGCTGAACTCCGGCGTCACCGGGATCTCGGCCTGCTCGGCCGCGACCGGTTCTTCGGCGATCGACTGAAGGAACGGAGGGGTCGGGATGGACTTGGCGACCTCCGCCTGCGCCAGCAGGAAGGGGGGCGTCACCGCGTGCACGTCCACCGGGGTGGGGACGCCGGGGATGAGCGGCGACCCCGGCGGGGTCACGCTCGCCAGGTCGGGGAAGAACGACTCCTCCAGTCCATCGGCCGGGGCGGTCGCGGTCTCGTCGAGCGAAGTGGACTCGAAGCCCAGCGACGCCTCGAGGTCGGACTCGGACGCGTGCGCCAGGGCGGCAACGTCTTCCGCCGAGCTGGCCGGCGCCGCCGGGAGTTCCGGCGTGGCGAACCAGTCGTCGATGGAGGGCTCGGCAACCGCCTCCAGCTCGCCGGCGGCCGGCGGTGCTGCTTCCACCTCGCCGAAAAAGAGGGCGGGCGCGGCCGGAGTGGTGTCGACAGGGAAGTCAGCCAGCGCCGCGGCACTCTCGTGCTCGTAGCCGGAGGCGGCCACACTGGGTGCCACCGCTTCGCTCACCCGCGCGCTCTCGGCGTCCAGCGCCTTGAGGAGCGAGGCGATTTCGTCGTTGCGGGGATCGGCGTCGAGCACGCGCTCGTACCAGCCGCGCGCCTGCAGCGGCTCGCCCTGCTCGCGGGCGATGTCGCCCAGGTAGCGCAGGGCGATGAGGTTCTCGGGATCGAGGTCGAGCGCCGCCTCGAAGATGCCACGCGACTCTCCGAGCTCACGCGCCTCGTACAGCGCCTGCGCCAGGACGATGTGACCGCTGATGTGACCGGGCTGGTTGGGCAGGTGGGCGCGACAGAGCGCGATGGCCTGTGTAAGGTCGCCCAGCTTGCGGTACTCGTTGGCGAGAGGCGCGAAGTAGCGGCGCGGGTTCTCGTCAAACTTCTTCTTCAGCTCGTCGAGTCGGGCGGAGGAGGTGGCCATGCCGGGCCCTCGATGTCTGCGCGCCGCCTGCGGCGCTCAAGGATGACGGGGGGTACTCAGTGACGGAGACGAGCGAGTCGTCCAGAAGTGACACGCTAACTTGATTTTAGACGCAGATCACAAATAGCTTATCCGGCTCTCGACCACCCTCGCGACCAGGCTCGCGACACCCCGTTTTTCCGCAGGAGTAACCGCCCCGTGCTGCAACAGATGCGGAGCTCCGCGAAGTGGATCTGGCTGTTCATCGTCATCTGCTTCGTCGGAGTCTTCCTTTTCGCCGAAACTTCAGGGCTCCTGGGGATCGGTCCTTCGCAGATCACCCCGGGGACTGCGGTCGCCGAGGTCAATGGCGTCGAGGTGCCGTACCTCGCATGGGCCAACCTATCCAATCAACTGGCGCAGCAGGAAGAGCGCACGACGGGTCGTGGACTCACGCTCGACGAGCGGCGCCGGCTGGAGGACCAGGCCTTCGAGCAGCTTGTCTCCAACATCCTGCTGGAGCAGGAGTACGAGCGGCGCGGCATCGCCGTCACGAACCAGGAAGTCATCGAGGCGGCGCAGCAGAGCCCACCGCCGGAGCTGATGCAGAGCCCCGACTTCCAGACCGACGGCCGGTTCGACCTGGAGAAGTACCGGCGGTTCATCGGGAGCGCCGCGGCGCGCCAGCAGGGGATCCTGGTGCAGCTGGAGAACTACTACCGGCAGGAGATCCCGCGCGCCAAGCTGTTCGACCAGCTGGCGGGCGACGTCTTCGTCTCCGACGCCAAGCTGTGGAGCGTGTACCGCGACCTGAATGACTCGTCGCAGGTGAGCTTCGTCCAGTTCGACGCGTCGACCGTTCCTGACTCGTCGGTGACCGTTCCCGAGAGCGAGCTTCGGTCGTTCTACGACAAGTACAAGCAGCAGCTGGAGCGTCCGGGGCGCGCGGTTGTCTCGGTGGTCGCCATTCCGCGCCTCATCACCGCGACCGACTCGGTGGCCACACGCCAGCGTGTGGAGGCGCTTCGTGCCGAGATCATGGGCGGCGCCAAGTTCGAGGATGTCGCCCGGCGCGAATCGGCCGACACGGTGTCGGGCGCCGACGGCGGCTCGCTGGGAACGGGCGGGCGCGGACGTTTCGTCGCGCCCTTCGAGGATGCGGCCTACGCGCTGCGCGTGGGCGAAGTCTCGCAGCCGGTCCTGACGCAGTTCGGCTACCACCTGATCAAGGTGGATTCGCGCAAGGGTGACACCCTGAGCATGCGCCACATCCTGCTGCGCATCCAGCAGTCGGATTCCTCGGCGCGCCTGACGGACCGAAAGGCCGACTCGCTCTCCCGCATGGCGGCCACCGCCGACCAGCGCGAGCGCTTCGACAGCGCCGCCAAGGTGCTGGGCCTTACCCCGCAGACGATGACGGTGATCGAGGGCGAGGGATTGATGTCCAACACCGGACGGAGCATCCCCTCCGTGAGCGCCTGGGCGTTCAGCGGCGTGAAGGTGGGGGAATCGTCCGACCTCTACGACTCGGATGACGCCTACTACCTGGCGCGGCTCGACTCGCTCTTCGATGGCGGCGTTCCGTCGTTCAACGACGCCAAGGACGAGATCCGTCGTCAGCTGATCGGCCGCAAGAAGGCGCAGTCGCTGCTCCCGCGCGCGCAGGCGCTGGCCAAGGCAGCGGCCGCGTCGGGGCTGGAAAGCGCGGCGGCGGCCGCCGGGCTCACCGTCACCAAGTCGGAGACCTTCACCCGACCGCAGCTCGTCGCGGGGCTGGGGCGCTTCAATGAGGCGGTCGGCGCCGCGTTCACCCTCCCCGTGGGGCAGGTGAGCGCCCCCATCGTGACCGACCAGGGGGCGTTCGTGATGCGGGTGGAGCGCCGCGTGGAGGCCAACCGCACCGCGTGGGAAGCGCAGAAGGACCAGCAGCGGCGCGAGGCCATCGCCTCCATCCAGCAGCTGCGCGTTCGCACCTTCCTCAACGAGCTCCGCAAGGGGGCCAAGGTCGAGGATCACCGCAAGGAGATCAACGCACTCGCCCGTCAGGCAACGACTTAGCGGCTGTGACCTCACGTAGGAAGTCGAAGGGGCGCCACCCGTGGGTGGCGCCCCTTCGTGCGTGAGGCGTCGGGCTGGTTCAGCCCCTTGTCGATCCGCGCATCCGGGCGGCGCTGCGCCGCTCCGCGCGACTGTTCCCCGCCCCGGGCCCCGGCCTAGGAGATCAGGCGCTTCGGCTCGGGCTGGCTTTCCTGATCCTGCTGCAGCGGCTCGGCGGGACGCGGCGGAAGGGCGTTGTTGCGAGCCTCGTCCTGGAGCGTGCGGTCGACGTCGGAGAGCCCCTTCTTGAACTCCTTGATGCTCTTGCCGAAGGAGGCTCCGATCTCCGGCAGTCGGCGCGCCCCGAAGAGGAGCAGCACGACCACGAGGATCAGGAGGATCTCCATGAAACCCAGGTTCCCGAAGTTCATACCACGCTCCTAGAAAAGCGATCGCGCGATGAGGTAGGCGATCAGTACCCCGACAAGGCTCAGGAGTGACACATCGAGTGCCAGTGGGCCCAGAACGAACTTCAAGATAACGAGGTCGACGTGCAAGGGCCCCACCGATGGTGTGACGCCCGTGGTAAGGAACTCCTTCACCGCGCCCACCGGCAGGAAGCGGCGGGAGAACTGGGTCATGAAGCCGCCGACGATGAATCCGATGGCCAGCACGACGAGGTGGAAGACGGGACGCCGGGTGGCGGACGGCGACGATTTCGCCATCAGGACCTCCGGTCCAGCACGTAGTCCAGCGCGTCGTACAGCGCGCCGCGCGCCGGGCTCTCGGGAAGGCCCGCCAGCGCTTCCTCGGCGTGCGCCGCGAACTCCTCACCGCGACGGCGGGCAAATTCGAGCCCACCGTTCTGGCGCACGATCTCCACCACCTCGGCGATCTGCTCGTCGTCGGGCGTGGGGGGTCGCGAAGAGCCGCTCGATCACGCGCCGCTGCGCGCCGTCCACGCGGCGCAGCGCCTCGATGAGGGGGAGCGTGACCTTGTGCTCCTTGAGGTCGAGGCCGGTCGGCTTGCCCGTGGTGCCAGAGTCTTCCGTGTAGTCGATCAGGTCGTCCTGCACCTGGAACGCCATCCCGAGCCGTTCGCCAAAGCGGGCCAGCTGCCCGCGATAGCGCGCGGCGCCGCACAGCGCCCCCACGTCGCACGCCGCCTTGAAGAGCGCCGCCGTCTTGCACTTGATGAGGAACTCGTAGTCGCTCTCCGAGAAGGCGAGCGCGTCGAGGGCGCCGAGCTGCCGCATCTCGCCCACGGTGAGCTCGTTGGCGGCGTTGGCAAAGACGCGCAGCGCCTCCATGTCCTCCAGCCGCACCAGTTCCTGCACCGCACGCGAGTACAGGAAGTCGCCCGCGATCACCGACACCTGGTGGGTGAAGAGCGAGTTGATGGTGGGCATCCCCCGCCGAAGCACCGAGTGATCCACGGCGTCGTCGTGCACGAGCGTGGCCAGGTGGATCAACTCGAGCACGGCGGCGAAGGCCGCCGCCCTCGGCTCGGCGCTCCCCTCCACCTCGCTGGCG
>CAZVDJ010000354.1:0-5134 GCA_964626245.1 uncultured Gemmatimonadaceae bacterium | reverse complement strand
CCGCGCGAGAAGTGCATCACGAGCCCGGTCACCGGAACGCCGCCCCACATGCCGTCGGGAAAGGCGATGGTCCCCTCCACGCTCTCCTCGATCGGCGCGACGCGAATCGCGCCGGCAGGGAGCTCGATTTCGCGGTCGATGAGGGTGCGCCCCTCCCGCGCGCGCGCCTGCGAGGCGTCGCCGTCCTGGCGCGTCACCACGCGATCGCCGATCCGGAAGGTGATGTCCGTTCCGGCTGGCGTCGTGACGTTCACGGTCGCGTTGCGCATGTCGCGCTCGAACGCCCGCTGCCGCCGCGCCAGCTCGGCATAGTCGGTCTCGACCAGCGCCCGCTGGTAGAGTTCCGCAACCTCCTTCGTGACCGGTAGCAGCGCGCCGTTTGGCGCGTACGCGCCAGCCCAGTGAAAGTGAACCGTGCGGACGCCGCGCCCCACCGGACGCTCCAGGTGGTACTGGAACGCCTTGTACGGCGCGTCGGTCGCGGTGGCGCCCGGGAGCATGATGCCCACGTCGATGTCGGCCAGGCGCGCGGTGAGCTGCTGCATGGGACGCTGCTCGGTGGTGTTGGTGAAGTCGCTGCGCCACTTGGACGGGGCGTTGCCGCGCGCGGCGACCAGCCCGACCATGGTGCCACCCCCTCGTCGCACTTCCAGCAGGAGCGCCTCCACCAGTTCGTCCGCCTGTCCAGGATCAACGACGAGCGCCACGCGTTCGCCCGGAATGAGCTGCATGCGCTCCACGATCCTGCGCGCGACGGCGTTCCAGTCGGGGGCGGGGGCTGGCGGCGACGCCGTGGCGGTCACGACCTGCGCCTCGAGGGGAGCGGCGACCGCGCTCGCCGCCAGCGCCGCAGCCACCGCCGACAGCAACAACGTCGCCATCACGATCCGCCTACGCCCTTCGGCGCGCGGTTCGCTCCGACCCTCACACATAAGCGAATGGGACGGCATGCACATTTCCTCCGTGAATGGTGCTGACCCCGGCAACCGGTGGCCGCGAAGCTCGGCGCTCCGCCGGGAAGTTGTCCGCTTCACCACGGTTCGCCACCCCGCGGAGCACATCGTCGCGACGCGGCGGCGCGTACCGGCGCGCCCCAGGTAGCGCGCGCCACGTCCTTGAAGGGGTGAGACCGGCAGAGCGAGCTCGGGCCGGTGCGGGAATCGGGCGGCTTGCCTTTCACATCAGAATGGATGGCGTGCATGCATCCCGTTCTCCGGGTTCATGTATGCCCAACATGCCACGGCGGGTGCGGGAGGCGGTGCAGGAGTAACGGCCCTCGTCGGTGCACTGGACGCGGCCTCCGATGGGCCGGCCGACCTGGCGTCGCGCAGGGGGTGCTGCGCGATCCGACGTTCAAGTGGCGCGAGGTGGGGCACGACCTGCAGCGCCGAGCGATGTCGGGGTGGATGGATCGCTATGGCGACCAACGCGTCACGCTCACCGACGTGCTGGCGTTCGAGCTCATGCGCGAGGCGAGGATCGCCAGAAGGATCGCAAGCGCGTTCGCCTACGATGACCATTTTGTGGCTGCGGGGTTTGCGTGGGAGCCATGAGCGCGGCGCGCATGTACGCCACCGAATTGGGCCGACCATACGACCGGCGCCCCAGGCCATCACGCACCGCCCGGAATGTCCGGCGCGCGATCGCCTGGGGTCGTCAGTCATCCGTGTGGTGCGGACTGGCCCTACGTAATTCGCCGTGCTCCACGCTGCGCGTGCGTGCGTCCACTACCCGCGCCGTCGGCGCAGCGCCGCGCCCACCCCAGCCAACCCACTCCCGACCAGGAGGAGCGTCGCCGGTTCTGGGGTGACGACGGCCTGACTCTCCACGAGCAGCGCGACCGTGTAGTCGGACGGCTGCCCTGCGCCATGTCCAAACATGGACTGCACCGCCACCTGGTAGCGAAGGTCGGCATCGCGCAGGAGGCCGCCGGTGGCGGTGGAATCACCCGCCAGGCAGGACCGGCTCCCGTTGGACATCCACCCGCAGCCACGGAGCAGGCGCAACGAGCCGCCCTGCCGCAACTGCTCCGTGCGATCGACCACCTGCCGGCTTCCACCGTCGCCCGTCAGCGTCACCGTGGTCCCGCGCTCCATCGACGCCCCGGCACTCCCCGACGACAGGGCATTCACGCCCATGACGCCATGGAGGGGGACGCCGTCGGCCCAGAAGCTGAGGCCCAACGGGGCATTCGACGCCAACGATCCACCCGATGAGAACCGGACATGTAAGCCGACCCAGGTGTAGCCGGGTGGCCCCTGCACCGTGAACGGGTCCAACCAGACGCTGCCGGCGCCGGCGCCCAGCCCTTGCGCGGTGAATTGCCCAAGGCGCGCCATGCCGATGCGGCATCCCATGCCGGACGATTGCAGGTACGCGCTCAGCGGACCGGCTCGGCACGCCGCCTGGGCATGCCCCTCCCCTGGCAGCGACGAGAGCGCCAGCAGGCCCGCGACGGCCAGGCACCCTCGCCTGAAGCGACGGTTCTTCATCTGCCCTCCGTGGATTGTGGCTGCGGCCGCCTAACAAGTGGCCACCGCAACCGGACGCGGAGAGAGAGTACCGCTCTCGGGGCGCATCATCCGTGCAAGGGCGCACAGTCCGTACGCGACCTGCGCACACGAGGAACGTGACGCCACCCGCATTTCGCGTCGCTCGTCCTCCCGGCGTCTCCCCCTCAGGGGTTCAGCCAATACGCGAGCTTCACCAGCAGCGTGTTGTCGGGATGCGCACGGAAGAGGTCGCGATAGTCGCGGGCAAGGTCGAAGCCGCCTCGGCCGCCGGAACTGTCCAGGCGCCCCTGCTGCCAGACGACGAACAGCGTGGATGCGGGACGATACTCCCAGCGCAGGACGGCATTGGAGTTGAACTGCTTGTAGCTGAAGCCCTCCGGCGTGGCGCCGCCGCCGTACGTGCGGTAGCGGTCGGCATAGCCCGACGCGCGCGGGTTCGCGATTTCACGCCAGTCGCTGAAGTCTCCCGTGCTCACGAACGGCTGCACGTAGAGCTGCAGCGACAGCGTGGGCGACGCCGTCCAGTTGATGCGCGAGGTGATGCCGAGGGTGGCCTGGTTGAGGTGGGCGAAGGTGAAGTGCGTGGTGTCGCTGAGTACGGCCCCGGCGTTGGTGATCCACTGCTGGTCATCGTCCCGGCGCTGCAGGGAGGCATCGAAGGACATGGAGAACTGCGACGCCACGCGCAGCTCGGCGCCGGCCGTCACCCCCCACAGCGACGAGCGCCCCTCGTCGCCCGAGCCGCCCAGGAGGTGCAGGCGCGGGATCACGGCGCGGCGCGGGTCGCCGTTGACCCCGATGCCCAGTTCGTGCTTGGCGCTCTGCCTCACCGCCGGACCGCCGCGGGCGCAGGCGACGCAGTGCGACGCGCCCAGGTCGTTGACGTTGTAGGTGACGGAGACGCCCCAGAAGGTGGGGAGCTCCACGTACGAATGCGCGGTGACGCGCGCCCCCGCCTGCAGCCCGCCGGTGGTCCAGTTGTTCTGCGTGGAGAGGACGCTGTAGGCGCGGCGGTACTGCCGCCCGGGGCGCAGCGCCTGCCATGACAGCTCGTTGCGAATCGAGACGTCGTTGACCGTGGGGACGAACCCCAGGTCGTTGAGTTCCAGCCCGGTGGAGGCGCGGCGCGCGTAGCTGCTCCAGCGCCACGCCCCGCCAATCTTGGAGACCGAGCCGGCCACCACCTGCCCACCTAACGAGGTGCGCGTGGAATCGAACGTCTCCTCGTGGTCGGGGCGCTGGTACAGGTGCACGGCACTCAGCTGCGTGCGCGCGATGGCCTCACGCGACCCGCCCACGCGGTTGAAGCCGGTGTACGCCATCACCTCGTAGCGGTCGCGACCGAAGCGATGGAACCCCTGCAGCAGCGCGTTGTACGCGTCGCGGCGCAGGTAGCGGGCGGTGAGGTCATCCAGGTCGCGGTTGACCGCGGTGACCATCGTCCCCAGCTGCGAGCGCCCCTGCCGCATCTCCTTCACCAGGCGCCCCACCAGGTAGCTGGTCTGCGGCTCCACCGTCGCACCGTTCACTCCCTCCTCGCGGCGCGTGAGGGCCTGCACCAGGCCAACCGCCAGTCCGCTGCGAAGGCGGCCGGTGAGCTTGGTGGCCCCCAGTATCGCCGTGCCGGATGGGTCGAGCGCGGACGCGCGCAACTGCGGCGTGCGTCCGATGCGGCGCGTATAGAAGATCCCCTCGCACGGCCCGCCACACTTGAAGAGCCCCACCCCTTCCTGGAAGAAGGGGCGCCGCTCCTCGAATCGGACCTCGAAGGCCGAGAGGTTGAGGACCGCGGGATCCACCTCCACCTGGCCGAAGTCGGGGTTCACCGTGGCGTCGAGGGTGAGGTTGGGCGTGAGCCCGTACTTGAGATCCAGCCCGGCGGTGACGCGCTGCGGGTGGCGCCACCCGTCGGCCGTGGCTTCGGTGACGTTCTTGGTGACGGTGTAGGGGAGCAGCTCCAGGCGGCTGCCGCGCTGGATCCCGGCAATCCCCTCCAGCGTGCCCAGCTGCGAGGCGAGGGCCTGCCGCGACTGCCGGTAGGCCGGCCAGGCGACCCGCTCGTTGCGCCTGGCGACGTCACGCCAGATCCCGAAGCCGAAGGTGGGCGCCTGTCCATTGAAGCGCAGCTGGCTGAAGGGGAGGCGGAACTCGGCCACCCACCCTAACGAATCCACCGCCGCCGCACCGTCCCAGACGCCGTCCCAGGTCATGTCCTCGACGTAGTCGGAATAGATCGACGCGTCGCGCTTGACCCCGGCGGGGTTGAGCATCAGCTGGATTCCCGTGCGGCGGTCCTGGTAGCCGTCGATGAGGATCTTGAGCTGGTCGGAGTTGGTGCGAACGTCGCGACGCGACAGGAGGGCGAGGATCGAATCGGGATGCGGGTCGAACGCCCGCACCACGACGTACAGGTTGCGCTCGTCGAAGAGGATGCGCGCCTCGGTGCGGAACGACGGCTCGCCGTCCTCGGTGGGAGTGAACTGGCGGAAGTCGTCGATGACCGGGGCAGAGGCCCATGCCGCGTCGTCGTCGCGCCCGTCGATGACGGGGACGGCGCGGGCGCGCGCCGCGCGGGCGGTGGTCAGCGCCGCGCCCGCGCGCCGGGCGTCGCGGGCGGGATC
>CAZVDJ010000353.1:0-5144 GCA_964626245.1 uncultured Gemmatimonadaceae bacterium | reverse complement strand
AGGTCGTGCTCCAATTATTGGGGAACTTGTGAAGTCGATGCCTGCTGCGTGGTGCTGCGCGTGCCCGATGCGCCGCTGCCGCCTGCGCCGCCCGCCGAACCGGCGGCGCCGCCGATGGCGCCGGCCCCGGCCCCGGCCCCGGCACCCGCCGAAGCCGCGCCGAAGGCGGCGCCCGCGCCTAACGGGAGATCCTTCAGGAGCACCAGCCGCTTGCGCGCCACCTGCAGGTTGCGCGCGGCCTGCGCCCGGTTGATGCGCGCCTGGTCCAGGTTGAGCCGCGACTCCGACAACTCGATCTGCGTGCTCAAGCCCTCGCGGTAGCGCACGTTGGCGATGGCAAACGCCCGGGTGGCCTGTTCCGCCGTCCCGGCACTCGCCGCCAGCGCCGCCTCCGCCTGCTGCAACTGCGCGATGGTCTGCGCCGCGTCCAGCGCGGCCAGCTCGCGCGTCTGGTCCAGTCGCGCCTTGGACTCGTCCACGCTGGCCTGTGCCATCAGCTCGGCGCCGCGCAGCCGCCCGCCGGTGAACAGCGGGAACGAGGCGCCAACGCCGACCGTCCAGTTGTTGAGCCAGTTCCCCCACGACGGAATGCCGCCGGCGCCGAACGCGACGCGGCTGTATGCCGAGGTGACGCTGATCGTCGGGAGCCACTCGCGCCGGGCGATCGTCAGCTGCGCCTCCTGCGCCCTGAGCGTCTCGTCCAGCTGGCGTACCGGGGCGCGCGCCGTCACCGACGTGTCGGCCTCGGTGGGGAGCCCTGGCGTGGCATTCGCCGCCAGGCGCACCGCCGCCGTCCCGCCCGAGGCGCCGTCGTCGATGTCGCTCGTCAGCTGCAGCGGCTGCCCGTACGGCAGGTTGAGCAACTGCTTCAGCCGCAAGTGCGCCAGCTCGCGGTCGGTGCGACGCTGCAGCACCACCGGGACCTGGTTGTCACGCGTCACGCGCGCCCGCAGCAGCTCGAACTCCGACTGGTTGCCCACCTGCCGCGCCAGCGTCGTCTGCCGCAACGTCCCCTCCGTGGTGGCCAGCGACGACTCGGCGATGGCCACCAGCCGCTCCGCGAGCACGGCGTCGTAGTAGGCCTCCGTCACGTCCAGCGCGAGCTGCGCCCGCTGCGACGCCACCTCGATGTCCGCCGAACGCCGTCCCGCGTTGGCCGCGCGCACCTGTGACTGCACGCGCCCCGCCGACCAGAGCGTCAACGAGCCGTTGGCCGCCAGCTGGTACTGGTTGCGCGCGCCGAAGCCGGCGCGCGAGAAGTCGATGCCGCCGCCTGACGAGCAGCGCGAGAAGAGCTCGAGCCCGCGGATGCGGTCCGCGTCGCTGGCCCCGGCAGGCGCCAGGTAGCGCGAGCAGGGCTGGAAGTAGGTGGTGGTATCCTGCGGCGGCACCGGCGGCACGCCGGGCCCGGGCTGCGGACCGCTCGACTGGAAGACGGAGAACTGCGTGGCCAGCGTGCGCGTGTACCCGAGCTGCCCGCTGATCTGCGGCAGGTATTGCGAGCGCGCCTGCATCTGCTGGCCGCGCGCGCGCAGCACCCCGGCCTGGGCAATGCGGAGGGCCTCGCTTTGCGCCTGTGACAGGCGGAGCGCGTCCTCGAGGGAGAGCGATCTCGGCCCCTGCGCCACGGCGAGCGCGGGAAGACCCGCCAGCGCGGTGACGGTCAGGGCCAGGTGCACGAACCTCATATCGGGAAGGGGATGGAGGGCTGGGAGGTAGGAAGCGTCAATCGCCCGCCGGCTGCAATGCGGCGCCGGCCGGGGCAGGAGTCAGGGGAGGCGCCGAGGGGTCGATCCCCAGCCCCCGAAGGAAGACCCGCACGTAGCGCGCGTTCGTCTCACGCGCTGGATGGGGGAAGACCCCGGGAACCAGCTCCCGCGTCATCCCATCGGCGAAGAGCGCGCTGAACAGCATGGTGCACGACGTCTGTACATCGTCCGCTCGCGCCTCCGGATAATGCGCCAGGAGGCGGGTGGTGTAGGACACGAGCTCCTGGAAGTGCGGCGTCTGTCCCTTGCAGAAGTACGGCGCCATCTCCGGATGCTCCTCCAGGTCGGCCATCGTCTTGCGAATCATCCCCCGCATTTCACTCAGCGCCTCGGCATGCCCATCGCACCACGCCGTCAGCTCCCGCACCGGGTCCGACGGCTCCAGGGGAAGCGTGACCGTCCCCATGGGGTCGTGACACGAGAGCGCCTCGGCGATCAGCTGGGCCTTGGAGCCGAAGAGGCGAAAGAGCGTCACCTCGTTCACCCCCGCCTCGTCGGCGATGCGGCGAGTGGTGGCCCCCCGAAACCCGGCCTCCGCATAGATGCGCCCGGCGGCCAGCAGCAGTTTTTCTCGGTTATCCATAAGCGGTGACAACTAGTCGGGATTTTCCCCGAACGCAAGCAAGCACTTGCATGGAACGGCTGTCGGCCGCCGCAGGTTTCAGCCGGGGTGACGCAGCGATGTAACAGGTCGAGCGTCAGACCGCGCGAACACTGGCTGCGTCGCCCGGCTCGCACATCGGTCAAATGACCCGGTCGCAGCGCGATTGCTCCCATCTGGCGATAGCGGGCGCCCGAGGCTGGCGTCGCCGCGACTCCCTCGTTTGACGTTCGAACAGGCGGATTCTCATCGCGCCTGTCATTCCCCGTCCAAGTGGTTGCACCGCAGCTTCTTGCGCGGCGCTTCCCGCGCCCGCTCCACTTGGGGGGCCGAGCGTGCCATCTCGTTACCGTCCCTCAGCTGGCCTTGAACTGGCGCCAGTGGTCGCCGTCGAGGAATTGTGCGCTGCGTCACCGTGGCACCGCTCCTGCCCTCTTCGCTATCGCTCGCACCGCACGCCCCCTCGTCGCTGGAGACCGAGATGAAGCGCCGCCACCGAATGTGCCGGAACCGACCGCACGGCTTCACCTTCGTCGAGCTGCTCGTGGCGATGCTCGTCTTTGGCTCGCTGACGGCGATTGCCGTCCCGCGCTACCGGCAGGTGCGCGAGCGCGCCTACTCCGGGGCCATGCGCGCCGACCTGGCCGGACTGCGCATCGCCCAGGAGGCGTTCTGGGCCGAGAACCAGGCCTACACCACCGACACCACGCAGCTCGACTGGCGGCCGACCAGCAACGTGCAGGTCGTGATCGCCGCCCCCGATCCGGTCGCGGGCTACGATGCCACGGCGCGGCACATCAACCTCCCCGGATTCAGCTGCGTCACCAGCGTGGGGCGCGTGACCGCTGCGGGGGTTCCGTCGGGGGAGATCGCCTGCGGGTCGGGCGCCGCGATTCCCAGCGGCGCCGGGACGCCCGCGTCGCCCCCCGCTCCGTAGCGCCCACCCTCCCTCGTCGCGTCTACCGCGCGGCGCGCGGAATCACCAGCCGCTCGGCGGTGTGCGTGGGGGAAAAGGCGGCGACCTTGTTGTCCACCAGTCCCGCGGCACGCCCCGCTGCGAACACGTCGACGTCGCGTACCGTCGCCTCCTTTCCCTTGCGGTGCACCACCCAGATGGCACCGTTGGGGACGAGCGTGGACTTGAGCGCGGCGAGCACCGAGAGCTGCGACGCCGCATCGATGCCCAGCACCACCACGTCGGTGGAGGGCTGGGCGTCGGCGTCGTAGCGACCCACGCGCTCGCGCAACTGGCGCAGGAAGTCGGCGTCGTCCACGCCGATCACCGCCACGCGCATCCCCTCCCGCACGCCCAGCTTGTCCAGCAGCGAGCGCGGATTGCGGATCTTGGCCAGCCAGGTGGCGGCCATCCCCTCGCGCAGGTGCAAGCGGGCCGCCCCGTCGCGATGGGTCAGCACCAGGACGTCGCCCTCGACCTCCACGTGCGACACATCGGCGAGCAGGAAGCGCGCGCTCTGCGTGCGGCCGCGGAACGCGATGTGATCCGACTCGAGCAGGGCGCGCCCCACCACCTTGCGGCGGTCGCGCTCCAGCGTGCACTGCGTCTCCAGCCCCATGTCGCCCTCCGCGCGCGCTTGCGCCGTCCGGTCACGGAATCAATCATGCGACTCACGCACGGCTTTCGGAACCTCCGGCCCTGATCGGAATAGGAGGGGCGATGCGCGGCCGCGGCCTCGTCAGGCGTGCCGGCGCCGACACCGGCCGCGCCACGGCACACACTCCCCCCAGGGTTCGTGAGCGATCTCCAGCAGCGCCTGCAGCGCGCGGTCGGTGATGCCTACCGCGTCGAGCGTGAGCTCGGCGGCGGTGGGATGAGTCGCGTCTTCCTGGCCACGGAGATGGCGCTGGGGCGAGCGGTCGTCATCAAGCTCCTCGCCCCGGAACTCACCAGCGAGCTGCTGGCCGCGCGCTTCCGGCGCGAGTTCCAGGTGACGGCGGTCCTCGGGCAGCATCCGCACGTCCTTCCCGTCCTCTCCACGGGGACGCAGGATGGCCTGCTCTACTACATCACCCCGTACATCGAAGGCGAGTCGCTGCGACATCGACTGCGCCGGGACGGCAAGCTCCCGGTCGACGATGCCGTGCGGCTCCTCATCGAGCTCGGGAGCGCGCTGGCCTTTGCGCACGACAAGGGAATCGTGCACCGGGACCTCAAGCCGGAAAACGTCCTGCTGGCCGATGGGCATGCAATCCTGGCCGACTTCGGGATCTCGGCCATGCTCGCGCGTCCCAACACCCCCGCCCCGCAGGAGGGCGGCGAGGCGCGGCTGACGGAGCTGGGGATGGCGGTGGGGACGCCGGGCTACATGTCGCCGGAACAGGCCGCGGGCGACGCGGTGATCGACGGACGCGCCGACATCTACGCGCTGGCGGTGATCGGCTTCGAGATGCTCCCCGGGGCGCCGCCGTTCGTCGGCGCCACGCCGCTGGCGGTCATGCAGGCGCACCTGGACCAGGAGCCGGCCGCGGTCAGCGCCCGGCGTCCCGACGTGCCGCGCGCCGTGAGCGATGCCATCGCGCGGGCGCTGCGCAAGAGCCCCGCCGACCGATTCCAGACGGCGGGCGACTTCTGCGACGCGTTAGGCGCGGCGCTGTCGGGCGGCCGCTCGGCCGTCACGGCCGGGCCCCGGCGCTGGGGTGTGGCGGCGGTCGCGGCGGCCGCCATCGTGGCGGTCGCGGGCTACGCTGCACTCCAGCGCGGCGAGGGAGGCGCCACCAATCCCAACCTGGTGGCCGTGGCCCCGTTCGAGGCGCTG
>CAZVDJ010000352.1:0-5148 GCA_964626245.1 uncultured Gemmatimonadaceae bacterium | reverse complement strand
GGAGGCGGTAGCGCGCGACCGACACATCGCACGAGGGAGTGCCCGCCGCGCGGCCAGTTCCATTCGCCGCGGGGTTCGTGCGTCACTGCATGCCCGCTGCCACCAACTCCCGCACGACCCCATCCCACTTGTTGAGCAGGTAGACCTCGCCCGAGGCCCCCACTCCGAAGCGAAGGTCGGCGCGAGCCGCGCGCTCCCTCCCTCGCGACGCATTCGCCTCCCCGATCAGCTGCAAGAACGTCTTCGCGGTC
This sequence comes from uncultured Gemmatimonadaceae bacterium, assembly GCA_964626245.1. Taxonomy (GTDB): domain Bacteria; phylum Gemmatimonadota; class Gemmatimonadetes; order Gemmatimonadales; family Gemmatimonadaceae; genus SCN-70-22. The sequence goes on along the minus strand of CAZVDJ010000352.1, from coordinate 4,897 downwards.
CCACCATCCGCCAGCAGCACGCGCCGGATGTGATCCTGCCCGTAGGCGTCGACGGCATCGGCCGAGACGTGGAAGATCTCCCCGCTCGGGAAATCGCCGAAGAGGATCCGGTCGCGCAGCGCCGGGATCGCCGCGCCGCGCACCACCACGACGCCGGTGACGGCTGCGCGATTGGTGAGAATGGAATCGGTGTGGTCGTACTCGGCGATCGGGTACGTGATCGTCCGGTCGGCGCGCTGGCCGATGGTCGTGACCGACCGATTCTCGAAGCGGAAGCTCCCCTCCCACCGGTTCCAGCCGAGGTTTCCCCCCTTGGGAACTGGGCTCAGTTCCTCGACAACGTTCTGACCGATGTCGGCCACGTAGAGTTGGCGCGTGCGAGGATCCCAGCCGAAGCGCTGCGGATTACGCATGCCGGACGCGTAGATCGACGACAGCACGCCGCTGCCGGCAGCGACGAACGGGTTGTCGGCCGGGATGCCGTAGCGCCCGTTGGGCCCGTTGGTACCGAGTGGGTCGATGCGCAGGATCTTGCCGTAGGGCGATGCCATGTTCTGCGCCAGGTCGAGCGGGTCGCCACCACTGCCGCCGTCGGCGACCCCTACATACAGCATGCCGAACTCGGGGTCGCCCGGTGTTGCCGTGGGGTTGAAGCCGATCATGCCACCGTTGTGGTTGGCAAACGGCTGCTCGAGACGAAGCAACTCGCGTGGGGAGTTGCCATCGTACGTCGCAGCCGATGGGTCCGAAGCGCGCCACTCCAGCAGGACGGTGTCGTGCGTGTCGTTGCCCCCTCCCGGTGTGTAGTCGGGAGTCGGATCCTTGTCGGTGACGTCGGCCCACGTGTAGAACCGCCCGAAGCCCGGGGTGCCCCGCTCGCGAAACTGCGGGTGGAAGGCAAAGCTCTGGAAGCCGCGCTCGCGCCCGGACGACTGCACGGCGCGTCCCCACCTGGCGTCGTTGATGTCCAGGTAGGCGCTGACGGCGCGACTTTCCCCGTCGATGCGGAAGAGCGTTCCCGTCATCTCATTCACGAAGAGGTGCCGAGCCCCCGGTTCGGGGGTCAACAGCATGAGGCGCGGAGCGGCGCCGCCGACATCGGGAATGAACGCGATGTCGCGATACCCGACGACCACGGCGTCGGTCGCGTGGATTGGCGTGCGGAATGGATCGCTGGACGTCTGCGCCACCAGGGGGGCGCCGAGCGCCGCCGTCGTGAGCCCCGCGACAAGGACGGTGGCGCGCAGTGAGGGAGAGCAGTGGGCAGGTGACGTCACGTCGGTCTCTCGAGTTGCAGGTTGTCGTCCATCGATACCCCTGAGGACCGCGATCACTCCTTCCACACCGCAATCTCCTCCACCCCCTTCCGCCTGATGTCCGGCACGTGCGCCCCCTCTGCCGGATAGCCTACCGGCATCACCAGCATCGCCCGCTCGTGCGACGGGCGCCCCAGCAATTCCCCCAGGAAGCCCATGGGGTTGGGCGTGTGGGTGAGCGTCACGAGCCCCATCTGGTGCACCGCCGCAATGAAGAAGCCGGCGGCAATGCCGCACGACTCCTGCGTGTAGTAGAAGGTGCGCTTGCTGCCGTCGGGGTGGAAGCCGTGCACCTGGCGGAAGAGGACCACGACCCACGGGGCGTCGGTCAGGTGCGTCTTGTGCTCGTCGGTCCCGAGCGGCGCCAGCGCCTCGATCCACTCCCTGGGCGCGCGCCCGTGATAGAACTCGTGCTCCTCCAGCTCGGCGGCGCGCCGGATCTCCGCCTTGAGCGCGGGGTCGGACACCGCGACGAAGGTCCAGGGCTGCTGGTGCGCGCCGCTGGGTGAGGTGCCAGCGGTGCGTATGGCGAACTCGATGAGCTCGCGCGGCACGGGATCGGTGGAGAAGTGTCGCGTGGTCCGGCGCCGGTCCATGGCGAGGTAGAACGCCTGGGCGTCGGCGAGCGACTGGGCAACCGGACGGCGGGTGAACTCGAGGGGAATGTACGAGGGCATGCCTGGGCTCCGCGGCAACACGCCGCCACCCGCGAGTCGGGCGGCGGCGTGCGTGGTGAGGTGATGATGGGCAGGCGCCGCTCGATCGGGCGCGCCCGCGCTACGGATTGGTGCAGTCGCGCCTGGGAAGGAGCCTGGCGATCGCTTCCTCCAGCGCCTTGTAGGCCGCCGCCAGCCGCTCGCGCGCCGGGCGCACCGACTCCAGGATGGCGGCGATCTTCTCCTGGCGCGCGCGCTCGCTGAGCGACCGGTCGTTTCGCACCGCGGCGATCTTCGCCAGCGCCTCCTCCACCGTCTTCAGGTCGGCCGCGTTGGCCGCGTTGAAGCGCCCCTGCAACTCGGCGAGCGCGCGGCGCTGCGCTTCGGTAGGCGTGGCCTCGCGCAGGCAGGCGTGGAATTGCGCCAGCCAGCGCTTCTGCTCGGGGGTGAAGACCTCCTCGATGGCTGCCGCAAGACGACGTTCGGCATTGGCCATCCGTTCGGCGATGGGCTTTCCCTTGGCCAGGATCTGTTCGATCTCGGCGGCCGACTTGCCGGCGGCGCGGGCGGCGCGCGCCTCCTCGGCAATGACCTGCAGCGCCTTGAGGTCGGCGGCGACCGCGTCGGCATGCGCCTGGCGGAGCGCACGGATCTGCGCCTTCTGCCGGTCGGTGAGCGCCAGCGACGCCGGGAAGGGCCACTGGGCGAACTCGACGTCGCGCACCGGCGGGGTGCGCACGGTGGCGGTGTCGCGTCCGGCGCCACGCGAGGCGCCGGCCACGCCGGACATGGCGAGTTCGAGGCTGTCGTTGCGCGCGGCGAGCGTGGCGACGCTCTCCACGTCGCTCGCCGTGGGGCCATCGCCGGCGCCTCCACACGCCGCGACGATCGCGGCGGCGGCAACCGGGAGGCTGCTCAGGAGGAGGCGCGCGAGAACGCGCGATGGGGTGCCGGATCGTTCGATGGAGGAACGCATGCTCATCTCACCGCGTGCTGGGGCTCTCCGGAAGCGGGGCGGGCGCCGCGCGACCGGTTCTCGACTCGTTCGTGATTCGTGCTCGACTCGTCACGGGCCGGTGGCCAGCTTGGCGCACCGGTGCCAAACTACAGGCGCCCGTGAGAAGCTGTAACCCCGACCCGCGTCACTCCGGTACCATGCCTGTCTACCCAGTTCTCCGCCGCACCTCCGCCGCCACGATCGGCGTGGCCGGCACCGTCCTGCTCGCCCTCCAGGGCGGGCTTCCGACCACGGCCTGGGGACAGGGAGCCCCACCTCCCGGGTATCAATTCACCATCGAGGACTACGCGCGCGCCGAGCGTTTCCTGGGGCAGACGACCAACCCGCTGATGCATGGCACGGCCGGGCGCCCGGCGTGGCTGGCGGACGGCCGCTTCTGGTACCGCGCCACGACGCCGGCAGGCGGCACCTGGTACGCCGTGAACCCGGCGCGCAAGACGCGCGCGGCGGCGTTCGACCATGCCCGACTGGCCACCGCGCTCGGCAGCGTGGCTGGCACGACGGTGGAGGGAGACCGGCTGCCGATGCTGGAGCCGAGCGCCGATGGACGCTCGGCGACGGCGAGCGTGGCGGGACGCCGGTACCAGTGCGACCTGGCGGCCTACACATGCGCCGCCGGCGCGTCGGCCCACAAGCCCCCTGCCAACAGCAGCACTTCGCCCAACGGCAAGTGGGCCACCTACATCCGGGACCACAACCTGTGGGCGAAGGAGCTGGCGAGCGGCCGCGAGGTGCAACTCACCAGCGACGGCATCAAGGACTTCGGCTACGCCACCAACAACGCGGGGTGGGTGCACAACAACAACCCGGTGGTGACGTGGTCGCCCGACGGATCGCAGATCGCCACCTTCCAGCACGATGGGCGCGGGGTGCGCGACATGTACCTCGTGAGCACCAACGTGGGGAGCCCCGGGCTCGAGGCGTGGAAGTACCCGCTCCCCGGCGACAGCGTGATCTTCCGCGTGTCGCGCGTGATCGTGCGCCTTGCGGCCGACGGCACGCCGACGCTGGTGCGGCTCAGGATGCCGCCCGACCAGCACCGCTCGACGGTGAGCGACCACATCGCCTGCGGCCTCGAGATCTGCGATGTGCAGTGGTACCCCGACGGGTCGCACCTGGCGTTCATCTCGTCGTCGCGCGACCACAAGGAAGCGTGGCTGCGGGTGGCCAACGCCACCACGGGTGAGGTGCGCGAGGTGCTGTACGAGAAGAGCAAGACGCAGCTGGGCGACGCGTCGCTTCCCGAGAACCTGTGGCGCGTGCTGCCCGCGTCCAATGAGCTGATCTGGTGGTCGCAGCGCGACAACTGGATCCACCTGTACCTCTACGACCTGTCCACGGGGCAGCTCAAGAACCGGATCACGACGGGCGACGGCAACGTCTCCGACATCGTCCGCATCGACGAGCAGCGGCGGCAGATCTGGTTCACCGCCAACGGCAAGGAGGCGGGGCGCGATCCGTACTACCAGCACCTGTACCGCATCGGGTTCGACGGAAAGGGGCAGGTGCTCCTGACGCCCGAGGCCGCGAACCACACGGTGAGCGTTTCACCTGACGGGCGCTGGATCGTGGACACGTACTCCACCCCCGATACACCGGCGGTGACGGTGCTGCGCGACGCCAACGGGAAGGTGGTGCAACCGCTGGAGAAGGCGGACATCACCCGGCTGCTCGCGTCGGGGTGGCGCGCGCCGGTGCCGGTGACGATGAAGGCGCGCGATGGCCAGACCGACATCTATGGCCTGATGTACCTGCCGTCCAAGCTCGACTCGACGAAGAAGTACCCGATCATCAACCACATCTACCCCGGGCCGCAGTCGGGGAGCGTGGGGCCGCGCTCGTTCCTGCCGGCGCGCGGCGACAACCAGGCGCTCGCCGAGCTGGGCTTCGTGGTGGTGGAGATCGAC
>CAZVDJ010000351.1:0-5149 GCA_964626245.1 uncultured Gemmatimonadaceae bacterium | reverse complement strand
GGAGCGGTCCAACACCCCGTTAACCCCCAAGTCGGGTTAGCAGGACGACCAGATTGCGCCCAGCGACGCGGGGGCGAGCATGGCCACCACCCCCGCGGGCATGTTGGGGAGAAAGGCCGCCACCCGGTCGCCCGGGCCGATGCCCGCCGCGCGCAACGCCCCGGCCGCCTGTTGCACCTGCCGGAAGAGCGCGGCGCGACTCACGGCGCCGCGACGTCCCCCCTCGTTCCACGAGACGATGGCGTCGGCGTCGTCGCGCCCGCGCAGCAGCTGCTCGGCGAAGTTCAGGCGCGCCCCCGGAAACCAGCGCGGCCCGAGCACCGGATCGGGCGGGGCCATGCGGCTCGCGCCGATCGAGACGGCATCCCACGGCTGCTCCACGTCGGCATCGCCACCGGCGCCCACGCCCCGCACGCCGCAGAAGCGCCAGACGGCGGCCCAGAAGTCGTCGGGGCTGGCCACGGACCAGCGATGCAGGGCGTCGTAGTCCAGCCCCCCCTGGTCGGTGACGAAGCGCCCACTCGCGCCCGCTTGCACCTGTCGGGCGAAGCGCACCAGCTCCGACGCCGCCACCCGATCGGGAGGCGGCGTCCACATCGGGGTGGCTGGCGCGTGTCCTGCCGTCATCGCTCCCGCGGTGGCGGCCGGCGGTGCATCAGACGGTGCACCCCGTGCCGGTGAGCACGATGTCGAAGAGCAGGTTGGCGTTGCCGGGAATGGAGCCGTTCCCCGACGAGCCGTACCCCTGCCCCGGCGGAATCAGCAGACGGCGCGTCCCGCCGATCTTCATCCCCTGCATGCCCGACTGCCACCCGGCGATGAGCCCCGAGAGCGGGAAGCAGATGGGCCCCTGCGCCTCGGTGCGCTCATCGAACTTGCTTCCGTTGGCCAGGTAGCCGACGTATCGCACGTTCACGCTCGGCGTGCCGGTGAGCGTCGCGCCGGTCCCCACCGTGATGTCCCGATAGTAGACGCCGGAGCTGAGCTTGGTGAACTGCGCCAGGTTGACCCCGAGCGCGGCAGCCCAGGCCTGCTCCTCGATGGGGATCGGGTCGGGCGCGGTGGAGACGTCACTGCCGCAGGCGGCGAGCGCGAGCGCCATGGCGGCGACGGCGACGAGATGCCCGGTGCGGACGGAACGACGGAGCGAACGTGAAAGCAGCATGGAGGGCAGGGCCGGGGAAGTCGAGCGGAAGACTGAAAACAAGCGACACACTCCCTACGCGTCTACCACCATGTCGCGGGTCAGTTCCGCCACCGAGGCGCACCCCGACAGGGCGAGCGCCAGGTCGAACTCCAGGCGCAGGTGCTGGAGGACCCGGGTGACCCCCTCCTCACCGCCCACCGCCAGTCCCCACAGCGGCGGCCGTCCCACGAGGACGGCGCGCGCGCCTAACGCCAGCGCCTTCAGCACGTCGGTCCCGCGCCGCACGCCGCCGTCCACGTACACCTCGCCGCGCCCGGCCACGGCGTCCACCACCTCGGGGAGGGCGCGCGCCGTCGCGATCGACGTGTCGAGCTGGCGCCCGCCATGGTTGGAGACGACGATCCCGGCCGCCCCATGCTCCACCGCGCGCCGCGCGTCGTCCCCGCGCACGATCCCCTTCACCAGCACCGGGAGCCCGGTGATGTCGCTCGCCCACTCGATGTCGCGCGGGGTGAGCGCGGTGTCGTGCAGCGCGCGCAGGTGCCTGGCCAGCCCCGACCCGGTGGCATCGGCGGTGGGAAGGCGCGAGTGCCCCGAGCCGGCCGCGATGGCGTTGGCGATGGTGAGGTGCGGGGGCAAGGTGAAGCCGCTGCGCAGGTCGCGCTCGCGCCAGCCGAGCATGGGCGAGTCGACGGTGATCATCACCGCCGAGTAGCCCACGTCACGCGCGCGCTGCAGCAGCTCGCGCGTGGCGCCGCGGTCCTGGTAGATGTAGAGCTGGAACCACATCGGCCCCGAAGCCGCGGCGCGCACGTCCTCCAGCGACGTGGTGGCCGTGGTGCTCACCACCATCAGCGTGTCGCAGGCCCCGCAGGCGCGCGCCATCGCCGCTTCGCCATCGGGATGGGCCAGCCGCTGCATGGCGGTGGGGGCCACCATGACGGGAAAGCCGATGCGCGTCCCGAGCACGGTGGTCGAGAGGTCGCGCGTGGTGACGTCGACCATGGTGCGGTAGCGGATGGCGAGCCGGTCCCACGCCGAGCGGTTCTCGCGCAGCGTCACCTCGCCGTTGGCGCCGCCGGCGTAGTACCCCCACGCCGACGGCTCCATGCGCGATGCCGCCTCGGCCTCGAGCTCGAACAGGTTGATCATGCGCGCGTCGCCGGGTGCCTAACGGCGATAGCCGGACGAGTCGCGCAGCGGCTCGGTGCAGGACGGCCAGCTGGTGGGGGGGGGAAAGCCGCCACCGGGCGCGCTGGCCGCGGGGCCACGGTCGAACGAGCGCCGGTCGCGCGACAGCGTCTCCGGGTCTTCCGAGGCCAGGTAGGTGAGCATGGCGACCAGCACGGCGTTGTTGCGCACTTCCTCCACCACCATCTTGTCGTACGTGTCGCGCTGGGTGTGCCAGGTGTACTGCGAGTACGACCAGTCCAGCGCCCCCAGCCCGAACGCGGGCGCCCCGTAGCAGACAAACGACGCGTTGTCGGAACCGCCGCCCGACGGCGCGCCGGGGAAGCTGAGGTTCACGTGGCGGGCGATGTCGGTGGGGATGCTGGCCATCCAGCGCGCCAGGTTGCCGCTGGCGGTGGTGAAGCCCGACGCCGAGAAGTTCGCGATGCGCCCGGTGCCGTTGTCCTGGTTGAACAGCGCCTGCAGCCCCTGCACCACCTCGGGGTGGTCCTTGGCCCAGGCGCGCGACCCGTTGAGCCCCTGCTCCTCACCCCCCCAGTGCCCCACCACGATGGAGCGCTTGGGGGTGGGATAGACCTGCTTCAGGATGCGCAGCGCCTCCATCATCACCACCGTGCCGGTCCCGTTGTCGGTCGTCCCCGAGCCGCCGTCCCACGTGTCGAAGTGCGCCGACAGGACGATGTATTCGTTGGGCTTCTGCGAGCCGGTGACCTTGGCAATCGTGTTGAAGACCGGCACCTCGCCCAGGAACTCGGCGTCCGCGCGAACGCGAATCCGTGGCCCCTGCCGGTTGTCGGCCAGGCGATACAGCAGCCCATAGTCCTCGCAGGAGAGGTCGAGCGAAGGGACCTTGCTGGTGCGCGAGTCAAAGACCTTCTGCACCCCCCAGCCGCGCGACCAGTTGCTGGCGATCACACCGGCCACGCCGGCCTGCTCCAGGCGCAATCCCAGGAAGCCCGTCCCCAGCCCCGTGCCGTAGCCCGTCCCCTGGATGCGGCGCTGCCACGCCGACTGCGCGTCGGTGCGCGCCTTGCGCATGCGGTCCAGCGTCTCGGGAAGGGCAAAGCGCTCCCAGTTGTCGTCGGGACGGCAGGTCGGCTGCAACATCGAGACGAGGACGAACTTTCCCCGCGCCTGCGGCAGCCAGGCCACGAAGGCCGACGAGTCGGCAAACTCGGGAAGGACGATCACGTCGCCGATCACGTCCTTGTTGGCGGTGCCGCCGCTCCAGACGAGCATCATCCCCTCGAGCGTCCGCACGCGCGGCTCGATGAGGTCGATGTGCGTCGTCCCCCGTCGCCACCCCTTCCAGGTGCCGTACTGCTCGTTCTTCGCCTCCACGCCCCACGCCGCGTACGTCGAGGCCAGCCAGTCGTTCCCCCGCTTGATCCCCGGCGAGCCGGTGAGACGCGGCCCGATCGAGTCGGAGAGCACCTGCCCCAGGCGCGCCACCTGCGAGTTGTTCATCCCTTCGTCCCAGATGCGGCGGATGACCGGATCGGCGGACGGGTAGGTCTGCGCCGCGGCCGCGCGCGGGGCGATCGAGGCTGCAAGGACCGCGGCGGTCAGCAACGCGACAATGGACGAGAGACGACGCATGGGTGGAGACGGGGAAGAGGTCGGGAGCGAGGAACGCGCTGGGACTCGAGGGGCGCGATGCGAACGGCGCGCGATGACCCGTTCGACAGACGAATCTGCCGTGCGGGGAGCGCTGGCGGGAGGCGTATGCTCCAGCACGCTTTGTCGGGACAGACGGCACGCGTTGCTCATGCCCGGTCGCGTGTGAATCCGCTCGTGGCGCGCCAATTGTGTGGCGCACGCGCGCCGCCCTTGCCCGTGTGCGTGAGGCATCGTATGTCACCGCGTCCCGAATGGATGCGAGGCAGTGGCATGGCGCCACGAAAGAAGGGGAGCGCGCGCACGAAGGCGCCGCGCAAGCGTGCGGCGGCAGCGCCAGGGGCGACGTCGAAGCGGGCGTCGGTGAAACAACCCGCGGCCAAACGGCAGGCGGCCAAACAACCCGCGGCCAAACGGCCGGCGGCCAAGCGGCCCGCGGCCAAGCAGCCGCCGGCCACTCGGCCCGCCGCCAAGCGGCCCTCGGCTGACACTCCCGTCGCGCGACAGCCCACCACCCGGCCCGACGAGGCGCCACGAGCGGCGGAACACGAAGCCACCAAGCCGCGGTTCGACCCGAGCATGCTCGATCGCACCGTGATCGCCCTCCCGCTCGAAGACGAGTTCAAGAAGCCGCGGGCGAGAGGGGCGCCCGAAGGGCACCGTGTCGTGATCGACCTCAACCTGGACTATCACGGCGGTCGTGACGAGGCGCGTCGGGAAGTGATCGACGACATCGTCGACATCGTGCACGCGGACCTCGCGCCCGACGATCCGCGCCGCGAGCAGTACCGGAAGCGATTGCTGCGCCTGTCACCGCTGCAGTACGTGGCGGCGCGGCTGACGCGCGAACAGATCGTGCTGCTGGTGCGCCGGGACGTGGACCGCGCCAGGGACGAGCGCACGCGCCGGCGCATCTACCGGGTGTGGCCGGATTTCGAGGTGCGCGCCTGCCTGACGAGAAGCACCATGACGGTGAAGGCCGACGCTGCACGCATCGCCTTCAACGCCAAGGGGCGGGACATCGTGTGGGCGGTGATGGACTCGGGCATCGACGCCTCGCACCCGCACTTTGCGCTGCACCGGAACCTGGACGTGAAGCTTCCGGTGCAGCACCTGTCGTTCCTGGACGAGGACGAAGACGACGCGCTGCGCGACGACTTCGGCCACGGGACGCACGTGGCGGGGATCATCGCC
>CAZVDJ010000350.1:0-5176 GCA_964626245.1 uncultured Gemmatimonadaceae bacterium | reverse complement strand
CGCCTCCCACGCGTCGATCCCGTCGGCGACGTCCACGTAGCTGTGCGTGATCCCGAAGCGCGGAATGATCTTCGTGAGGATCGTGTGCGTCGATCCGAAGATCGCGCGCCCCGACACGATGTGGTCCCCGACCCCGAGAAGCCCCGCAAACGAGGCAAAGACCGCCGCCATGCCGGTGGCCGTGGCATACCCGGCCTCGGCGCCCTCGAGGCGACACATCTTGTCGACGAACTCCGTGACGTTCGGGTTCGTGAAGCGACTGTAGATGTTGCGGTCGATCTCGTCGGCGAACGCGGCGCGCATCTCTTCCGCGTCGTCGAAGACGAAGCTCGAGGTCAGGAAGACGGGGACCGAGTGCTCCCCATGCACCGAGCGCTCCGCCTGCGTCCGGATGGCGTCCGTGTCCCTATGCACGCCGCAACTCCAGCGAGACGTCCTCGCCGCTCGTCATCGGGGACGACACGCGTTCAGCATTGGTCGGATTGTCGTGATCGGGAGGGGAGGGGCATTTCGAGGCGGACAGGAAAGTATGTGGTGCGTCCGCGTGCGGCGCGAGCACCGGCGCGGGGCTCGTGCGCAGGGCCGGCGGCCGCCTTCCCGTGGTGCCGGCCGCGGAGCACGCCGTCGGGGTATTCCTTCTGCTGGATGAAGTGGACCGCTTCGAACGTAACGCTTAGCCCATCCCGCAAGGTCGCGGCACTAATGAGGTCGTTCCCACGCGCCGTGCGATTCCCGGGATGCGCCAACGTGTTGACGGTGAAGGTGGGCGCGTGCCCATCGTGGGTAACGGGGCTCGTCGCAGCGTGTCTACAGCCGGTCGGCCAACTGCTGCACCCGAACTTTGCGCGCGCGACGGCTCCATCGCGCCCGCGATGAGGCAAGTGGCGTCGGCGCCTTACTGTGCACGAAACACCGAGGAGCCTCCGGCGAGCGGCAGCACCACGTTCACGAGCGACATGAGGAAACGGCCCGGTTCCTCGAACATGATGAAGTGGGCGCTGCGCTCAAAGGTGATGAACTGCTTCGACGGCGCCTCGAGCTTCTCGAAGTAGGCGCGCGCCCCGCGATACGTCGTCATCAGATCGTACCGGCCGCCGAAGATCACCGCCGGCACCTCCAGCCTATCGACGATGTGCGGACGCTCGCCATTGCGGCCGTCCAGGAGGTGCCGTCCCATCCAACCCATCGCCGGTCCGACGTTCGCCGCTTCTTCCAAGGTGTAGTCCGGCCCCCAGTCGGGCAGTGCGTAGTACAGATCCAGGTTCTTCTTTCCGTACCAGTTGCCGTCGAACTGCGCGCCGTAGCGCCGGATCATGATCATCTCGCCATACGTCGGCTTGCGATCGGTCGGCGGATACGGCGCGATCGAGTCGAGCTGGCGTATCGCGGCGGTGTCATTCCTGGCGCGCGCACGCTGCAGGACGTCGTCGTAGATGATCTTCTCATTGTCCTCGTTGCTCATCTGCCCAACGCCGACATACACCGAGAACCACTCGGGGTGCATCTGCACGAGCCGCGTCCCGATGGAGGTGCCGTAGGAATAGCCCATGACCACCATCTTGCGCGCGCCGAGCTTCTGGCGCAGGTGCTGAACGACGACCGCCGCGTCCTGCGCGAGCTGCTCGGGTGAGAGTGTCGCGCCCAGGCGCGCCGAATCGGCAGCCGAGAAGTTCTTGCCAACGCCGCGCTGCTCCCAGTTCACGACGGTGAAGAAGTCCTCCCATGGCTTTTGATACGCCCACGTCATTCCCATGAGTGCGCTTCCGGGACCGCCATGCAGCATGAGCAGCACCGGGTTCGCTCGATTGAGTCCGCGGATCGAGATCCACTGCTTGCTGCCATTCACGTCGAGCTGCTCCACCTCTTCGATGCCTTCCGGCGTATGGATGCGATCCAGATCGCGGAGTCGAGCCGCGATCGAATCCCGATGGACGACGGCCGCGGCGCGCTGCGCCTGGAGCGGCACAGCCGAGAGGCACAATGCGGCAGCGAGTGCAAGGGGTTGCCGGCGAAGTCGTCGCATGGTTCGGGAAATGTGTGAAGCCGGATGGCGAAGCTGTCGGAATACCCCGCCGGTGCCCGCGATGAGGACACGGGACTTCGAGCGCGGCGGCGGGTCTCTTCGGCAGCGAATCTGTGGCGGTCCCTCACTGTCGTCGAGAGCCCGTGGCTTGCTACGCGCCGATCGGCACCAACCAGCGGCTGCCGCCGGTGAACCTGGCGGCCCAGCTCTTCCTCGCAACGTTCGCGCACGCCGCACTTCACGACGATCGCCGCCTTCGTCAGCACGCTCGGGGCCGACATCGCCCACGTCTTCGCCGGCGTTCTCGCGGTGTGTGACCAGCAGGGGCTGAGCGGCCGGGCGATGTGCGCGGTCGATGGCGAGAAGTTGCCGATCTCCGGCACCACAAGGGCCTCGCGCGCTTCACGCTCCGCGGCCGCGCGCCCGTCACATCACCGAGCGTGTGCCACGCATCGCGTGATCCGTTCACCAACGACCATATCGCGCACCGCGCACACCATAGCTGGGCTGACAGGTGCAACCCGCTGATATGTGGCGCCTGAAGTGGGCTAGCGTGACGCCGGTGCGGCGATGTAGTGCTCGGTGTCGACGACCGTCCACGGGCCGTCGCCAACAGAGGTCGCCGCGACCAGGCGGAACCGGCGGGGGGCCAACCGCGTGATCGTTACCCGCGTTCCCTGCCGTGTCGGTCCGTCCCCGACCTCGCTCAGAAACTCCCGCCCATCCGGGAGCCGACGTCCGCGCATCGGTTCCACGGTCCCGCCGGCACGGAGGCCATAGTACAGATACGTGGAGTCGGCGGCCCGATAGCTGAAGATGCTCCAGCCCTCGCGTGCACCGGTTGCGACGGTCCACGTCGAGCGGCAGACCATGTGTCGTCGCCCGGCAGGGAGCCACGCGCAGGTCTCCACGAAGCCCTGGCTTGCGGGACGTTCTTCCGTGGTCCACGAGCCCTCGAAGAACGTCAGCGCCTCGTGGGGGGGCGAGGGGGTCATCGGGGTCGCGGGCGCCTGCGCCGGCAGCGCCGCGGGCGTGACGAGGAGCGCGAGGCGGGCGAGGCGGAGACCGGCGGAGCGGGTGAAGGCGCGGTGTCGTCCGGTCGTCTGTTGCGCTCCGAGAAGGTGTCGAACGAGCACACAACGTCCAAGCATCAGCTGCGGACGAAGGCAACAGAGCGGCGGCGTAGCCGCCGCCTGCCATCGATCGCCCGTCTGCTGCAGCGCACGTTAGGCATCACGCGCTCACAGGTCGTTCGGCGACAGCCCTGTGTGCTTCGCGATGCGGGCGAGCATGCGCGGGCCGATTTCATCGCCGTCATGGAATGCGAAGACATAGTCGGGCCATCCGTCGCGCGCGAGCGTGCGGTGCGAGCTGGACTGTCGCTTCACGGTCCAGCCGAGGCGCAGGAGCGCGGCGAGGACGAGGCGCGCCTTGGCGGCCCCCCAGGTGCTCACGCGGCGAGAAACGTGACGTTGAGGAACTCGGGGACGGCTTCGCCGTGCTCGAGGCGATCGGCGAGGGCCCGGAGCGCCAGCGCCTGTACCTTGGCGACGGCATCGGTCCGGGTGACGCCATACACGAGAACGCCGGGGATCGCAGCGACTTCGGCAATCCAGCGGCCGTCGGCTTCTTGGTCGAGTTCGATGGACAGGGTCATGATTCCTCCAGACTCGAAGGTTGGCCCGCGCCCGGGAAATTCGCTAGGGGGCTTGGCGAACGCGGGGCGCTCCGGGGCAGTGAGGACGCCGCCGCTTGCCGTCAGTGATGATATGGCGCGGCGTCTCGCGGTCCTCGCTGGTGCTCGGTGTGATGCCTAACGCCCTATTGGCCCGCACCCCTTACCACCCCGCACATCCGCAAAGACAGCGGCAGGAGCACGCGTCCTTACACTCGTCCGCCGTGCCTCCGCCCGCAATACCCGCGCTCACGACCAAACGCAATGCTGCATTGCTCGTCACGCACCGCCGTTTGGCTGCACCCGCCACGGCGCCGACAGCTATGGCCTTCTACACGTTGCGCAGTCCACCCCCAGCCACCAGGCGCGCCCCGGCCCGCCGTCAGCCGCTCACGCTTCCCGTCGAGCCCCACCCACGCGCCGGACCCCCGAAGGGATCCGGCACGCTGAATCGCCGGCTGTCACCGCCCGCTGACGCCACTCGCTAGTGCACGCTGTCATGCACCAGCGGCGAATCCCACCCGTACGAGTCCTTGTCCCGGATGCGCCCGTTGGCGCGGTGGATCACGACCTCGCTCTCGCGATGCCGTGCCTCCACGATCGCCACCGCGATGGCCTGGAGCTGCGTGACCGGGCGCGTGAGCGCCTCTCGCGCCCCGGCCACCCGGGCAACGAAGAGGGGACGGTTGCGCGCCGACTTGCCGGCGGGGACGACGTGCACGTTGCGATGCGGCTTTCGTCTGGACATGGGAGCACTCCTGGCTGATGTAATGAAGGTGGGTGTCTCGGAGAGCGGCACGACCGGGACGGCCACGAGTCCGCCCCGGTCGGCCGAGTGGTGCAGGGGAGGGCCGCGTTAGGCCGCGATGCTCCCGCCGTCGGTGACCAGCGGTGCGGGGTCGTCCGCAACGACCACCTCCGACCGCACGAAGCGGGCGATGGTGCGCCACTCCGCCAGCTGCTCGGGGGCGTTGACCAGGCGGGGAGCGAGCATGAGGTCGATGAGGCGGACCAGGTCACGCCCGCGCCCCGCTTCGGTCATCATTCCCGTGGTCGCCGCGGAGCGGCGCCCGAAATCGAGCGAGCGGCTCACGATGGCCTGGCGGAATGCCTCCGTCGCCTGCAGCAGGCGCTCTGCCGCGTTTGCCGGCAGCCCACGCCCGGCGAACTTCTCCTTGTGCTCGGCGACACCCTCCGCGAAGGCGTTGGCCGTCTGGATGAGCCCCTCGTCGTCGCGCGAGAGCGGCAGCCGGAAGCCTTGGCGAAGGTTGGGGTCGTGCGCGAACAGCCGGCGCGCGATCTGCGCGATGGGGCGCAGGTACTCGCGCCGCAGCGCCGTGGCCAGGGCGCGCTTGGCGTCGGTGGCAACGCGCAGGGCGTTGGCGCGCGCTGCCTGCTCGGTAGCGAACTGCTCCAGCCGAACGATGCTGGCGCTGAGCGCCTCCACGTGCGGCTTGAGGTCGCCCAGCGCTGCGGAC